>UQJE01000015.1 GCA_900541345.1 uncultured Blautia sp. | reverse complement strand
GAAAGAGCCAAGAAAGCCCGTAAAATAGGCATTTCTTGGCTCTAATATATTATTCAAACTCAATCGTTGCCGGTGGTTTCGGGCTCATATCATAGCAAACCCTGTTTACATTCTCCACCTCTGCCAGGATTCTGTTTGTAATCACTTCCAGAACATCCCAGTCGATGCGCTCAATGCTTGCCGTCATGGCATCAATAGTATTGACTGCACGAATGATAACTGTGTACTCAAAGCATCTCTCATGATTTTTCATACCAACGCTCTTGAAATCCGGTACAACTGTAAAATACTGCCATACTTTTTTATCAAGACCTGCTTTTGCAAACTCTTCGCGAAGGATTGCATCAGACTCACGAACAGCCTCAAGACGGTCTCTTGTAATAGCGCCAAGGCAGCGAACGCCAAGTCCCGGTCCCGGGAACGGCTGACGGTAAACCATATCATATGGAAGTCCAAGTTCAAGACCGCAGGCACGTACCTCATCCTTAAATAACTGTTTCAGAGGCTCTACCAGTTCAAACTGAAGGTCTTCCGGAAGACCGCCTACGTTGTGATGAGATTTTACCATTTTTGCAGTTTTTGTACCGCTCTCAATGATGTCCGGATAAATGGTTCCCTGACCAAGGAAATCAATTCCTTCCAGTTTTCTTGCTTCTTCTTCAAAGACACGGATAAATTCTCCGCCGATGATCTTTCTCTTTTCTTCCGGGTCTGCAACATTTTCCAGTTTGCCAAGGAAACGCTCAGAAGCATCTACATAAACAAGGTTCGCGTGAAGTTCGTCACGGAATACTTTTACAACGCTCTCAGACTCATTTTTACGCATAAGGCCATGATTTACGTGAACGCATACAAGCTGCTGTCCGATTGCCTTAATCAGCATTGCTGCTACAACGGAAGAATCTACGCCGCCGGAAAGGGCAAGAAGAACTTTTCTGTCGCCTACCTGATTACGGATAAGCTCTACCTGATCTTCGATAAAGTTTTTCATATTCCAGTTAGCTTCTGCTTTACATTCCTGGAAAACGAAGTTTTTCAGAGTCTCTTCATCCGGCAGTTCAGAAAGCTGTACGCTGCATTTTGATGACGGATAATCTACAGAAATCATAGGGTATCCTAAATCGTAAAGCTCTGGAAGTACTTCTACTTCTTTGCCATCAACTACGCGGTTTTCTCCGCCATTTAAAATAATACCTTTTACATTGTCCAGATTTTTCAGCTCTTCTGCTGTAATATCATGCGGATGAATCTCACTGTATACGCCAAGGGCACGTACTTCTCTTGCAAGCACGGTATTTTCTGTGCTTCCAAGGTCAAGAATCACAATCATATCCTGTTTCATTGCATTTTCTCCTTTATCTTCTTTTGTTTGCGGAAACGGATTTTTACGCTTTCACTCATTCTTATTATAACGTGTGCGTTTAAAAAAAGCACTATAAATTTCTCTAAAAATCAGAAATTCTCTCAGATATTATCTGTGAACACTGCTGTTTTAATCACATTATCTTTTCTGTTTTCAAATAAATCATATGCCTCCGCTATATCTGCGAGAGAATATCTGTGTGTGATCAGCGGTGTGGTATCTATTTTTCCATCTTCGATGAGCTTTAAAATCTCTTCGCAATCACAGCCATCTACACCACCTGTCTTAAATGTAAGATTTTTTCCGTACATATCCGGAAGCGGAAGCACCTGGGCCTCGCCATAAAGCGCCACTACGGTTACAACGGCATTTGGACGGGCACATTCCCATGCCAGGCGGAAAGTATCTTTTGCTCCTGCCACTTCCAGAACAACATCAGCTCCGCCATGTTCGCTGTTTTTTCGTACAAATTCCGGAAGATTTTCCGGCTGTGCAAGTATAACCTCCGGATAATATTTCTTGACAAATGCTCTTCTTGCCTCATCTTTTTCACATACAATAATACGTTTCGGGTTTTTCAGCATCACGCAAAGCAGTGTACAGATTCCCGTCGGACCTGCTCCCAGAATCAACACCGTATCTTCTTCTTTGATTTCTGAAATTTTTGCAGCCCAGAAGCCTGTTGCAAGAATATCGCCCACAAATAGCGCCTGCTCATCTGTTACTTTTTCCGGAATGAGATTTAATCCCTGATCTGCATAAGGCACTCTCACATACTCTGCCTGTCCGCCGTCAATACGGCATCCTAATGCCCATCCGCCGTCTTTGTCTGTACAGTTATTCACATACCCGTTCTGGCAGAAAAAACATTTTCCACAAAATGTCTCCACATTTACAGTCACTCTGTCACCCGGTTTTACTTTTTTCACCTCTGAGCCTGTCTGCTCCACAATTCCCACCATTTCATGACCTACGGTAATCCCTGGCACAGCCCTTGGTACAGAACCATGTTTAATATGAAGATCACTTGTGCAGATACTGGAAAGTGTTACCTTTACAATCGCATCTTTTTCATTTAAAAGAACCGGTTTTTCTTTTTCTCTGAGCTCAAATTTTCCTTTTTCTACATAAGTATATGCAAGCATTTCTTCCCCTCTTTTCTAAAGCTATTTCTTTTATTATAAGAGCTTTTTCCTGGAAAATCCACTTTTTGAAACAGCTTTTTCATTTTTATGTGGAGTCCGCGTCCATTTAATGTTACAATAGAAAGGAAATACTTTCAGGGAGGAAATTTTATATGAAAAAAGGAAATTGGAAAGCTCTTCTTCCAATCGCTGTATTCCTTGTCATGTACCTTGGACTTGGAATTTTATTTGAATACGGACTTCGCATTCCTATGGGATTTTATAATATTCCCATCGTTGTCTCCTTTCTTACTGCCTTGCTTGTAGCATGTGTGCAGAATCCCAAATTAAGCTTTGACGAAAAGCTGTCAGTAATGGCAAAAGGCGTAGGAGATAAAAACATTATCACCATGATTTTAATTTTTATGGCTGCCGGAATCTTTGTCGGTGTTGTAGGACGGGGAAGTGCAGAAAGTGTAGCATACTTTCTCTTATCTATTATCCCGGCCCGTTTTGCCGTCATTGTCCTTTTTTTGGTAAGCTGTTTCGTCTCACTTGCAATGGGAACTTCCGTTGGAACCATTACATTGATTACCCCAATTGCAGTTGCCGTATCAAACGGTTCCGGTTTTGCCGCACCGTTATGTATCGGCGCAGTTATGGGAGGCGCTATGTTTGGAGACAATCTTTCCTTTATTTCGGATACTACGATTGCAGCCTGCAATGGTCAGGGATGCCCGATGAAAGATAAGTTCCGGGCCAACTTCTGGATTGCTCTTCCTGCTGCCCTGGCTACTCTTCTCATTATTTTCATCCGGACTTCAGGAAGCGACGCAGGCTCCGCCATTGTAAAGGATTATGATCTGATTCAGGTTGTTCCGTATCTTCTTGTATTAATCGGCGGCATTATCGGAATCAACGTGTTTGTCGTTCTTTTAATCGGAATCCTGTCCGGCTCTGTGATCATGCTGGCAACAGGTGCAACACAGGCAACCGATCTTCTTGCAAACATGGGCTCCGGAGCTTCCGGAATGTATGAGACTACTATGGTGGCAATTCTTGTTTCCGCTATCTGTGCCCTGATTCAGGAGTACGACGGTTTCACGGCTCTTTTAAACTTTATACGAAGAATTTTCAAAAGTAAAAAAGGCGGAAAACTCGGAATGGGACTTCTTGTCGGTGCAATGGATGTGGCAACAGCAAACAATACCGTTGCCATTGTTATGGCAAATCCCATTGCAAAGGAAATGGCAGAAGATTATGGAATTTCTCCAAGAAATTCTGCTTCTATTCTGGATACCTTTTCCTGTGTATTCCAGGGTGTGATTCCCTACGGTGCGCAGATGCTCGTTGCCATCTCTGCTGCAACAGAGCTTGGCTGTGAGATTTCCGCATTTGACATTATGCCGAATTTATATTATCCGTTTATGCTTCTCATAAGCGCACTCTTCTTTATGTTTTATTCACCGGAGAAAACCAAATAAAAAGTGTGCCGCATTTTGCACAATAAAAAACTGGCGAAGGAAAACCTGTTCGCCAGTTTTTTTATTGCATTTTCTTTTATTCTTCTTCCTGTAAGTTGCTTAATTTTGCTGCCTGGTCTGCTGCAATTAAGCTGTCGATTACCTCGTCCAGATCTCCGTTTAAAATATTTTCCAGGCGGTGAAGTGTCAGCTTAATTCTATGGTCTGTCACACGGCCCTGCGGGAAATTGTAAGTACGGATTTTCTCGGAACGGTCTCCTGTTCCAATCTGACTTCTTCTTGCTTCCGCTTCTGCATCATGCTGTTTTGCAAGCTCCATCTCATAAAGACGGGAACGGAGAACCTTCAAAGCTTTGTCTTTATTTTTCAGCTGTGATTTTTCGTCCTGACATGAAATTACGATACCTGTTGGGATATGGGTAAGACGAACAGCTGAGTCTGTTGTATTGACGCACTGTCCACCGTTTCCGGAAGCTCGGAATACGTCAAATTTACATTCATTTAAATCAAGGTGGAAGTCAATTTCCTCTGCCTCCGGCATAATAGCAACGGTACAGGTAGATGTGTGAATACGTCCGCCTGATTCTGTTTCCGGAACTCGCTGTACACGGTGAACGCCGCTTTCGTATTTCAAACGTGAGTAAGCTCCTGTTCCTGTGATCATAAACGTAACTTCTTTAAATCCGCCGATTCCGTTTTCATTTAAGCTTAACATTTCTGTTTTCCATCTGCGGGACTCTGCATATTTCACATACATACGATAAATTTCCGCTGCAAAAAGAGCTGCCTCATCACCGCCGGCTCCGCCGCGGATTTCCACAATTACGTTTTTATTATCATTAGGGTCTTTCGGAAGAAGAAGAATTTTCAGCTCATGCTCAAGCTCTTCCACGCGCTTCTTCGCATCAGAAAGCTCTTCTTTCAGCATATCACGCATTTCTTCATCTTTTTCCTCTTCCAACATGGAAAGGCTGTCCTGAATGGTCTCCTTACAACCTTTATACTCTTTATATGTCTCCACGATCGGCTGTAAATCGCTCTGCTCCTTCATAAGGCGCTGAAAATGCTCCTGGTTATCTGTCACTCCAGGCTCTCCCAGTTCATTTAAAACTTCCTCAAATCGGATTAGTAAATCGTCTAATTTATCAAACATGATTTTCCTCCCGGTTTTTTCTGTGTTTACATATTTTTCTTATATATTTTCAATCCGGCAGTTTCCCACTTACTACACGGTCAAGACCTGCCAGGTCCTTTATTACTTTTACATCTGAAAATCCGCAGCTTTCAAACATTTTTTTTACATCTTCTCCCTGGTCGCACCCGATTTCACAGGCAAGAAAACCGCCTGGTTTTAAATATTCTCCTGCGTTTTTCGCGATTATCCTGTAAAAATACAGTCCGTCTTCCCTTCCGTCAAGCGCCATAAACGGGTCGTGGAAGCGAACCTCTGCCTGAAGCTTTTCTATTTCCTCTGTAGGAATGTACGGAGGATTGGAAACAATTATATCAAAGCTTTCTTTTTTCCCTTCAAAATATCCGCTTTGAAACATATCGCTTTTTATCAGCTCTGCGCGTGTTTCCAGATGATGTGTCTCTCTGTTTTTTTCTGCTACAGAAAGCGCTTTTTCCGAAAGATCCGCACCTGTTCCCAGCGCATCCTCCCGCTCAAGAAGAAGGCTTAAAAGAATGCAGCCGGAACCTGTACACATATCAAGAATCTGCGGAACTTCTTTTTCTTTTATAAGAGAAAGAGCTTCCTCCACAAGAACTTCTGTATCCTGTCTCGGCACAAGGACATTTTCGTTTACAAAAAACTCATATCCCACAAAATATCCCTGATGAGTCAAATGCTGAAGAGGAATGTGCTGCGCTCGTTTCCGGATTTTCTCCATATAAGGAGTTTTAATCTCTTCATCCGCTTCTTCTTTACAATGAGCAAAATAATAGGCTCTGTTTTTTCCGCTCTCATATTCCAGAAGGAGCCAGGCATCCAGCCCGGCTTCCTCAATCCCGGCAGCTTCCAGGATTTCCTGTCCTTCTTTTAAAAGCGCTTCCCAGGTTTCCCCTTTCATGCTTCTGCCTCCGAAGTTTCCTCTTTCGAAACATCTACACCGAATTCTTCTTTCAGATATGTTCTCCAGTCAAACACAGCCTCAACTGCTTTAATGGCAACCTCCGCCATATCTTCTGTCGGCTCCTTTGTAGTCAGCTTCTGCATGGCAAGTCCCGGTTTGCTTAAAATATCTGCAAGCTTACTGTCTGTTCTTCCTGCCCACTGAATCATTTCAAAAGAAATGCCTGCCACAATGGGAACCATAAGAATTCTTCCGAAAAGACGCACCCAGTAAAACGGCACAAGGACAAAGATAAAATGCAGAAAAATACTCACTATCATCACAAGGAATAAAAAGCTTGTTCCGCAGCGTCTGTGCTGTCTTGAGCTTTTCATTACATTCTCAACGGTAAGAGGCATTCCGTGTTCCACACAATTAATACACTTATGCTCTGCTCCATGATACATGAAGGTTCTCTGAATATCCTTCATTCTGGAAATCAGAATCATATAGCCCATAAACAGCGCAAGCTTCACAAATGCTTCTGCTATGGTAACAATCACCTCTGTTGCGCCGATTTTGCGAAGAAGACTTGCAAGCACATAGGGAAGAAGCATAAAAGCTGCAATGGAGATTACAATAGAAAGTGCGACTGTTGCATACAGAAGCAGCTTAAACATTTTATCTTCTTTTGCTTTTTTCTTCTCCTTTTCATCTTCCGAAAGATGCGCCATCTTTTTTGCTTCCTCTTCGTCCTCCTCGTCGCCTGCGATTTCTGCAGAATACATCAGACATTTCATGCCCACGACAAGAGAGTCCACAAAGCTTACCACACCGCGAATCAGCGGTTTCCTCCAGATTTTTGCATTGCCGAAGATGCATTTATAGTCTTCCACCTTCAGCTCTATTTCGTTGTCCGGACGGCGCACCGCTATGGAATACTTGTCTTTATGGCGCATCATAATGCCTTCCATAACTGCCTGTCCGCCAATATTTGATGGTTTCATATTTTTTCTCCTGATACAAAGAAAGGTTGAGATTTCCCAACCTCAACCTTCTCACTGTAATATTCTTTAATTATTTGTTCAGACCATATTTTCTGTTGAACTTGTCGATACGTCCGCGAGCCTGAGCAGCCTTCTGCTGTCCTGTGTAGAACGGATGGCATTTGGAGCAGATTTCTACATGGATGTCCTCTTTTGTAGAACCTGTTGTAAATGTGTTTCCGCAGTTACAGGTTACAGTTGCCTGATGGTAGTTTGGATGGATTCCTTCTCTCATGATTTTCACCTCTCTATATACCTTCTATTTATTCGTATTACTTGACGAATTTCTCTATTAAACAGCTTTTTGATTATATCACATACCTGGTTCAAATGCAAGATATTTATAAAAATTTCTGTTTTTTTGCCATCTGAACAAATTCTTCGTTATTCTTTGTACGGGCAAACATATTTAGAATCTGCTCTACCGCATCTTCTGCTTTCATTCCGTTTAAAGCTTTTCTCATATTATATACTGCTTCCTGCTCATCTGGAGAAAGAAGAAGATCTTCCCGTCTTGTTCCGGATTTCTGAATGTCGATAGCCGGAAATACTCGTTTTTCCTGGAGTTTTCTATCGAGAACCAGTTCCATGTTGCCTGTTCCCTTAAATTCCTCATAAATCACATCGTCCATCTTGCTTCCTGTATCTACAAGAGCTGTTGCAAGAATGGTAAGGCTTCCGCCTTCACGCATGTTTCGTGCAGCGCCAAAGAAACGCTTCGGCATATGAAGAGCTGCAGGATCAAGACCGCCGGAAAGTGTTCTTCCGCTTGGCGGGATTACAAGGTTATATGCCCTTGCAAGACGCGTGATCGAATCAAGAAGAATGGTCACATCTTTTTTATGCTCTACAAGGCGTCTTGCTCTTTCGATTACCATTTCTGACACACGCTTATGATGATCCGGCTGCTCATCAAAAGTGGAATAAATAACCTCTACATTCGAACCCTGAATCGCTTCCTTAATATCTGTTACCTCCTCAGGACGCTCGTCAATGAGAAGAATAATCAAATGCATATCTCTGTTATTACGAAGAATGGATTTTGCCACATCTTTTAAAAGCGTCGTCTTACCGGCTTTCGGCGGAGATACAATCATACCTCTCTGTCCTTTTCCGATAGGACTTATCAGATCCACAATTCTCATGGCAGTGGTTCCGCCGGGGCGCTCCATTCTCAGACGCTCATTTGGAAAAATCGGGGTCATATCCTCAAAATTATATCTTCTCTGGCCTTCACTGGGGTGAAATCCGTTAATGGAAGTCACATATAAAAGAGCGCTGAATTTTTCTCCCTGTGTTTTAATCCTTGTGTTTCCCTGAATAATATCGCCTGTTTTTAAATTAAAACGGCGGATCTGTGAAGGGGAAACATACACATCGTTTTCTCCCGGAAGATAATTGGCACAGCGGATAAATCCATATCCGTCAGGAAGAACCTCAAGGATTCCATTTGCCTTTTCTCCGCTGTCAAGCTGCTGGATTCCCTCTGACGGGCGCGGTCTTACACACTCTCTTGTCTGACCTTCTCCTGTTTCCCGATTTTCTCCCGCAGTCTCTCTTTCTGATGTTCTTTCGAATGTTTTTTCATCTATTCTTTCATCTGTCTTTTCTGTATCTCTTCTCTCTTCTCTCTCTGTTTCCCGGATTATTTCTCCCTTGGACTGGATTGTTCCCTGCTTCTCATCTTCCTCAAGCATTCTTTCGATTAATTCCGGTTTTCTCAATGTAGAAACACCTTTCAATTTTCTTGCCTTCGCGAGGTCCTTTAAAGTTGCAAGTGACAAGGACTCATACTTTTCTCTCATCATTTTTATAATCCTCTGCTATCAATATTTCTTTTTTCTGAAAAAATACATATCTTAATAATATAAAAAATTAATGTAACCGGGTAAACTGTCTGACGCGACATGAGCACCTGAAATCAGAATGTTTTGTTTTGACTCTGTTTTTTCATTCTAGCACACTTTTTATCTTCTGTCCACAACAGGGGGCAAAATAAATCCCCCAAAATACTTGCACCTTATCTGAAAGTGTGATAAATTCTGAGAGTAGTTACTATATGCTGAATTCAGCAGAAAACCAGGAAGACATATACAGAAAGGCATAAAAATGATAAAACAAATCCTACAGGGTATGGTTGTCGGAATTGCCAACATTATTCCGGGCGTAAGCGGCGGAACTATGATGGTCGCTATGGGCTTATACGACAAACTGATCCATGCCATTACACATCTGAAAAGCGAATTTAAAGAAAGCCTGAAATTACTGATCCCTGTTTTTGCAGGAGCCGGAATTGCTATTGTTGCTCTGTCAAGACTATTTGAGTTTTTACTTACATCATATCCAATTCCCACGAATTTTGCATTTTGCGGACTGATCGCAGGAAGCCTTCCATTTATCTTTAAAAAAGTAAAAGGCCACACTGTGACCATAGATAAAATGATTCCGTTTTTTATTTTCTTCGGTATCGTTATTTTCATGGCTCTTCTGGGAGAAACCAGCGGAAACAGCGCCGATGTAAGTTTTGGTATTGTTAATATCCTCAAGCTGTTCGGTATTGGTATCATCGCTGCCGCAACTATGGTTGTTCCCGGTGTAAGCGGTTCCATGATGCTGATGCTTCTGGGCTATTACGACACCATCTTAAAAACAATTAACAATTTTGTTGACGCACTGATCCAATTTGATATAGCTGGTCTTGCTGCAGGTATGGGTGTTTTAATCCCCTTTGGCATTGGCGTTGTTATCGGTATCTTTTTAATTGCAAAGCTCATAGAATTTATTTTTTCAAAAGCCGAAATTCACGCTTATTATGGAATTATCGGACTGATCCTCGCTTCTCCTATTGCCATTTTAATGAAAACCGACTGGAGCGGCATCTCCGTTCTTATGATAGGAACCGGCATTATTACCTTTGCCCTTGGCTGGTTTATTGCAAGCAAACTGGGCGGAGAGTAATAATACCTGGAATCCATTTCTGAAATTATTTTTCTTATGCATTTGTTGTGGCGGCTTTTCTGAAAAAGAAAAGTCCCACCACAAAAAGAATCGCAATCATTCCCACTCCAAGATTCATATTTCCTGTAACCTGAGAGACAACACTCACAATCGTTGTTCCTACAAAAGAAGCGCCTTTTCCGCAAATATCAAGAATCCCGAAATACTCCCCGGACTGCTCCGGCGGTATGATTTTTGTAAAATAAGACCTGGAAAGAGCCTGTACGCCTCCCTGAAACATTCCCACAAGAACTGCAAGCACCCAGAACTGCCACTGACTGTGAAGGAACATGGCAAATACGGCAATTCCGAAATAGGCTGTCACACAGAAGGTAATCAATTTTTCTACCGGGTATTTCTGTGCCAGTCTTCCAAATAAAATAGCAAATGGAAAAGCTACAATCTGCGTAACAAGAAGCGCCAGAAGAAGTCCCGTACTGTCAAGCCCCAGGGCAGAACCGTAGGCAGTCGCCATATCGATAATGGTATACACACCATCAATATAAAAGAAAAAGGCAATCAGGAAAAACAAAATCTTTTTTTCATTTCCTGCGTTTTTCAAGGTGCGCCCTATCCTTTTAAAGCTGTCTGCAACCGCATTCTTTTTCTTTTTTATGTAATATTTCTGTCTGTAAGTTCTCAGAAGCGGCAGAGAAAATAAAAGCCACCAGGCGCTGATAATAACAAAAGCAATCCCCATTGCCGCTTCCATAGAAAGGCCCAGTTTTCCTGACCCAAGCACAACAAAAAGGCAGATAACAAAAGGAATGCAGCTTCCAATATAACCCCAGGCATATCCTCTTGAAGATACATCGTCCATTCTTTCTTTTGTAGTAACATCAGAAAGCATGGAATCATAAAAAATAAGACTTCCGGAGTATCCCACCTTTGCAATAATAAAAATAACAAGAAATAAAAGCCAGTTTTCTGCTATTCCAAGAGACACGCAGGCAATGATTCCCACAACAATAAACGTAATAAAAATAGGTTTTTTATACCCTTCTGTATCTGCCAGGGTACCAATAACAGGACCAAGAAGCGCCACCAGAAGCGTCACCACTGATGCGGCATAGCCCCAGTATGCCAGATACTCTACATCGCTTAAACCGCCCTTATCTGCAAGATAATTAAAATAAATCGGCAGAATGGTAGCAATTAAGAGAGTGAAAGCCGAATTTCCCACATCGTAAAGCACCCAGTTCCTCTCCTGTTTCGTAAGTTTCCATTTCATATTTTCTTCCTCTTTTTTTCTATATATTTCTCTTTTATTTTACACAAACTACATCAAACTCCGCAATCTTTTTTTCGTTAAAGATAAATAAAGTTTTACTTTTTAAAATTCCGTTGCCCTGTTCCTGTTTTTATGTTAAGGTAAAATTATCAAATAATTGAAAGGAAACGGTTATGAAAAAACTTTCAAAAAAAACCTTCGCCCTGATTCTCATTATTCTTCTGGCAGCAATTGCCTGTATTGCGGGCATCCTTTTTTACAAGCAGAAAAATACAGACACCGGCCGGAATCCATATGGATTTACACAGACTACTCTGGAGAAATTTGACGACTGCATTCACGGGAAAGGACCAAAAGATACTGTTTATATTTATGTAGGACGGGACGACTGCCCTGACTGCGAAGAATTTTCTCCCAAGCTTCAATCCATTATAAAAGAAGAAGAGCTTTCTGTTTTATATTACAGTACAAGTCAGGACAGAGAAAAACGCCCTGATGAAATGTATGCTCTTCTGGACGAAGCAAAAGTAACAGAAGTGCCTGTTGTGCTCGAAGTTGTAAACGGAAAGATTTCCGCCTCCTATACAGGAGAGGAATTTCTTGCCCTTTACGAAAAATAATAAAGCGCAATAAGTTTTTCGACAGGCAAAAAGCTGCCCTGCCGGTTTCCCTCCCCGGTCAGGACAGCTCTTTTTTACGGCGCACACATGGTACATTCCCCTGTCTTTGGCATACCATAGTTATTTGTAATATTCCAGCCTTTTAATTCTTTTATTTCTTGTTCTTCTGTTTCATAAGATTTCTGCATCTTCTCTGAAAACTCTGTCTCCGGAATCTCTCCTGAAATATATTCCTTCAAAATATCCCAGACAATCTCCCTGTGCTTTTCATTCATTCCTGCAAAAAACGGAATACGCGCCCCGTCTTCCGATATGCGGAAACCTTCCAGCACTTTGTGAAAAGCAGCATTCTGATTGGAAGGAAGAAGATAAAGCTCCTCTGAAAGACGGCTCTGCACTTCCTCTGAAGTCATGTACTGCACGAAGTCTACCGCCATATCCAGCTTTTCACCCTCTTTTTTCAGAGAAGAATTTATTCCGTAAATCATTTCCGGCTGAACATAAGGCAGAACGGGTTTTTCAGCAGAATTTTCATCTGTATCTTTCATAATAACGGGCACAGAAATTGCTTCTGTAGAAAATTCTCCTTCTGCAACAGCTTCCATTTCTTTTATGGAGCTGCTCTCTGTCAGCACCATTGCTGCTTCCCCTTTCTCAAAAGCTTCCAATGCCTGAGCCTGAGTCATATTTTCAAAGTCCTCTCCCAGAAATTGCGCAAATTCCTGAAACCGTTTGTATGGTGAGAGAAATTCTTTCTGAAAATCTATGTCTCCCTGCTCAAGTCCCCTGCAGAATTCATTCAATTCCACATAGCCTTTCTCTCTCTCGTTGACATCCAGAAAATCCGGCAAATTTCCCGCAGTCTGATTTCCAAGGGAATTTAAAAGCCACTGCCATGCAGGTTCCCCGTATGAACTGCCCGGAAAAGCAAGAGGCCTGATTCCAGAATCCGTAAATTTTTTACAGGATTCTAAAAATTCTGCCCATGTCTGTGGTATTTCCACATGGGCAGAATCAAAAAGTTCCTTATTGCAGAGAATCCTTACTGTCTCAAAAGAAGCAGGATAACCTGGTATTTCTTTATTTGAAATATACATTTTATCTTTTACAGGAGCAGGCAGCTTATCACTCCAGCTCTCTCCCGGCTGATACACATTTTCCTCATCATAAAGATAAAGAAAATTGTGAAGCTGCCCATCATTAAAATCTTTCGTCATATCCGCAAGGCTTCCTGTATATACGTCCGGCTCATTCCCTTCTGCAAAGGCAGCCTCAAGCTCTTTCCGGTAATCGGAAGAGGAATATGTCTCCAATCGGATTTTTGTCCCGGTTTCTTCTGTATACTCTGTAAGAATCTCTTCATAAGTCTCTCTGCTCTCTTCACTTTCAAGCTCCTGGAAAACAACCAGGTCCGCTTTCTCCGCTGCCGGCACTTTCTTATATACACCTGCTAAAAGCACCGGAAACAGCAGAGCAGACAGCATTATTTTTTTATTATCATCCTTTAACCGCACCGATTGTAACACCTTTTACAAAGTATTTCTGTACGAATGGGTAAATAGCAAGTACCGGAACAGATGCAACTACAATAACTGCGTATTTCAGAAGCTCTGTCATACCCTGTAATTTGGCAATCGCCGAAGCGTCTGTCAGCATGGTCGGGTCAATCTGGTTCTGGATCAGGATCTCTCTTAATACGATTGTAAGCGGCTGTAAGCTTGCATCGTTAATATACAGCATCGCGTCAAAATAGTTATTCCATTTAGCAATACCATAGTAAAGAGTCAGTACCGCAAGAATCGGCTTACACAGCGGAACTACAACTTTTAAGAGATATTTAAATGGAGAGCATCCATCGATCTGTGCTGCTTCATACAGCTCATCCGGAATGGAGTTTACCATATAAGTACGTGCGATGATCATATTGTAAGTGGACATAGCACTCGGGATGATCATTGCCCAGCGTGTATTGATAAGACCAAGCTTATTTACGATCATGTATGTAGGCATAAGACCGCCGGAGAAATACATGGTAAATACGAATAATGCTGCAATCTTATTTCTTGCTGTAAACTCTTTTCTGGAAAGAGGATATGCACAAAGCATTGTCATAATCAGGTTTACAACGGTTCCAACACCCATATAGATGAAAGAGTTCATAAATCCGGTAAGAATCTTAGGATTTCTAAATACCGCTTTATATCCTCTTAACGTCACATCTACAGGCCACAACATTACCTTACCGCTGACTACTGCCTGCGGGTCTGAAAAAGATGCAGACACAATATAAATCAGAGGATAAAGTACAATTAACATAACTGCTGAAAGAAGCACGTACACGAGAATAATAAACGCCTTATCCCCTGCACTGGAATTTTTAAATTTTGTATTCATATGCTTACCTCCTACCACAAGCTGTTATCCGTAACCTTCTTGCTGATCTTGTTTACAGAAACAAGAAGCACAAGACTTACGACAGACTGAAACAGACCAGCTGCTGTAGAGAAGCCATAATCTGCATTTGTAATACCTACTTTATAAACGAAGGTGGAAATAACCTCAGAAACACTTGCATTCATTGAGTTCTGCATCAGATATACTTTATCGAATCCGATATTGACAATATTTCCACAACTCATAATCAGCATAATAACGATTGTCGGCATAATACACGGAAGGTCTACGTGGATAATTCTCTGAAGTCGTGTTGCACCATCCATAACGGCAGCTTCCTTAAGCTCAGGGCTTACACCTGCCAATGCCGCAATATAAATAATCGCCGAATATCCTGCGGTCTGCCATACACCGCTCCATACATACAGATGGCGGAATAATCCCGCATCTCCGAAGAAGTTGATCGGGTCGATACCCACTTTCTGTAATAATACGTTAAAAATACCTGTACGAAGGTCTGTCATCTGCATGAGCATACCAACAAGTACAACGATAGAAATGAAGTATGGTGCATATGTGATCATCTGCACACTTTTCTTGAAGAATTTTGCCTGAACCTCATTGATGGCAACAGCCAGAATGATCGGTATCGGGAAAGTAACAAGAATGTTATAAGCACCTAAAATAAATGTATTTTTAATAACCTGCACACTGGAAGTGGAAGTCAGGAATCTTATAAAGTGGTCAAGACCCACCCAGTCACTTCCAAAAAATCCTTTTCTCGGGCTGAAGTCTTCAAACGCCATCAGGATACCTGCCATAGGCACATAAGCAAACATAAGTGCATAAATACATGGCAGAGCTATAATAAGCCAGAACTGCCAGTTTGATGATTTAATCTTATTCCCTTTATTTTTTACAGGGGTAACTGCTTTTGATTTTTTGCTCACTTTTTGCCCCTCCTTTACTCAGAATAAAGATGACCGAATCAGAAGCTGATCCGGTCATCCCAGAATCTTTTATCTGTATTTAATTATTTCATCTGTCTGTCATAAGCTGTCTGGTAAACTTCAAGTAAGTCTTTCAGACCTGCTTTGTCAAGAGCGTCTTTGAAGGAATCCCAGTCTTTGTCATCGTTGATATTTCTTGTTCCAACAATGTATGCTGTGGAAGCCTCGTCAATAAGCTTCTCAATTTCTACTGCAACAGTAGAAATGCTGGAAGTTTCTTCACTTGTCAGTTTCAGTTTAGGAAGTACATCAAGGTCAGAGTTTTCTTCTGTCTGTCCGTATGGAGCATATTTCTGCTCAGTTGCATCGTACAGTAATTTTTCCAGTCCGTCTGGTCCTTTTACATCAACATCCTGTTCTACAGCAGAACCTAATCTGTACTCTGCCGGAGCTACACGGATACCAAGATCCTGCCAGTCATGATTCTGTGTTTCTGCAGAATATTTGTTAAGGATTTCATATTTAGCCGGCTCTCCATTGAGACCGAATTTTCCTTCCGGATTAAGAACCCAGTCTTTTCCTTCGTCTGCACCGTACTGAGAAGCAAGGTCACCAATCTCGCTGTAGAAGAAGTCTGCCCAGCGAAGAGCTGCTTCCGGGCTCTTACATGTATCTGTGATACTGAAGTTTCCGTCGTTAATAGATAAATATTTAAAGTATGTTGTAAGCTGTGTTCCATCCGGTCCTTTCAGAGGAGACATTGCCTCATACTGTGCGTAAAGATCCGGGTTGGATGTAACATCAATACAGTTGGAGATTGTTCCTGTTGTAAATGCAAGTACAGGAGCTCCATCCTGGTTGATAATAGATTTCATCTGCTCTTCTGTCTGAGTGAAGTCTCCATCATAAAGAGCGCCTTCGTTATACAGAGTGTTTGCATATTTCAGGAACTCTCTGTAACGGTCATCCTGTGCAACACATACAATTTCTCCGTCCCATGTTACAGCAGTTTTATCACGTCTGTCTAATGTGTAGGATGTACTTGGCGGAAGAATAAAGGATCCCATCAGGAAGTTTTCAAACTCAGAGTACCATCCCTGTCCCGGAGCAGAACCTAAAACAGCAATGCCGTCCGGTTTGTACTCTTTAAATTTCTTACATACTTCCAGGAATTCATCTGTAGTAGTCGGCATTTCTACGCCCATTTCTTCCAGATGTTTTGTGTTGATCCACATTTTACGTCCGTAAGAGCAGTGGTAGCAGTCATTCTCAGCAATCAGAGAATAAATCTGTCCGTCTGTTTCACGGCTTAAGTCAAGTCTGTCACCATACAGTTTCATGTAGTTTGGCATATTCTCTTCATTGATGTACTCGTCCATAGGAACAATAATCTGCTCTTTTACACCAAACTTAGCAAGATCTGGAGAAAGACCAAGAAGCATATCCGGATAATCACCGGAAGATAACATCATGTTCAGCTTCTCCTGCCAGTCATCACGACCAGCTGTTACCCACTCGATATGAACGCCTGTTAAGTCTTCCAGATACTTTGTAAAATCGTTTGTCTCAAAGTTTTCAACATTAGGCATTGTCATAGTGAAGCAGGTTAAGGTAAGCTCTTCTCCTTCCGGAACAATTGGGTAAGTTCCGGCTTCTGTTAATTTCACTTCCTTGTCCTTTTTCTTTGCATAGACAGGAGCTACGGAGCCAACTACCATAGTTGCCGCAGCTGCTACTGCTACAATGCGCATTGCTCTTTTCTTCATATACATCCTCCTAAAATTTGTTGTGCAAAAATAAATTTCCCTGTGTTGCGGACATGAGTCCTATGTTTATTTTGCACGGTCTTCAGTCGTTATGAATATATATTATCATTTTTCCACATAAAATGCAATCCATTTTTCTCTTTTAGTTATGCAATTTTACCCTTTTTATATTATTCAGAAAACTTTTTATTATTTTATAATTTCTCACTATTTTTAAGAGCATACACTATCTGCCAGTTTTTATTCATGTCCGCATACAACGGACATTTGTCCCATTTAAAATCCTTCACTCTAATTTTCCACATAACAAAAGGAGACAGCCGCATCCGTTTCGCAGCCATCCCCTTCTGTTTTTTTATTATTTTTTACATAAGACGCAGGAGCATGTCTCCGGTTCCAACATTGTAACCGCTTGTAGCGTAAATTCCATTTAATTTTCCATCTGTCACAATGATCAGAGGAAGTTTTTCATGATCAACATACATACGTCTTCCAAGTGTCTCTATAAGAGTCTTAAAGCTGTCAAAGTACACCTGAATTTCCGGGAAGGTACGAAGAGCTCTTGCAATATTCGGATCTTTTAATGCCGCTTCTGTACGTACTACAAAAATCACTTTATCTCCAAGCTTTTCAAACGCTTCCTTCTGCTCGATCATCTCATTTAAAATATGTTCCGTAGGCTCACGGCTCTCTTCCAGGAACATGAAAATATGTTTTCCTTTTTCTGTAAGAACAGATGCTTTTACTTTTTCTGCTTCTTCGGAAGGCTCGTTTTTGCAAAGCTCGAAGTCCGGAATGTCAATGCTCTCCAGCATATCCTCAAGATCTGCATGGCGAAGAACAAGCTCTGCTTCCTTTTCTTCTCCCACTGCAATATCCAGATAATAGCGGTTTGCAAAAATATTTCCGTTTGGAAGGCGGTTTGATGTAAGAATACGATACTGTCCTGCATCAAGACCGAGGACAAGTTTTCCGTCCTCCCATTTTGCATCTTCAAGCTGCAAGGATACAAAACGTCCGTCTACAAATCTTGCAATAGACCAGTTCAGGAAGTATTTCCATACAACTCCATCTCCACCTTTTAATACAAGACTGCAGTTTTTCTCGCTCTCAGGAAGAACTGCCACAAAGCTTCCATTCTCCATGTATTCCATTGCATCGTCTCTCGGATTCAGTCTTGCCGGAATTCCAAGCGTTCTTGCTGCTGCCACAAAGAAGATTTTTTTGGAAAGTGGGCTTGCGATTCCTGTGCGGAGACATCCTGCAGGAGTTGTGATAATACTGCTTCTTTCTTTATCTGCACAGGAGGAGAAGCGGCTGTCTACTGCTTCCCAGAGTTTTTTCGGTTCTTTTACAAAAAGAGCTTTCTCCTCTTCTGTAAATGCCTCCTGAATTTCCTTTCTGTACGGCTTGAGAATCTCGTTGCGCACTCTTGGATTCAGAATGTATTTTACAAATGTTTCATGGTCTGTTGTACTCTCATAAGGAAGAGCAAGTGCCAGATGGTCTTCCAGAACGCTGCTCACGAAATCTGTCTGGTCTTTTTCTGTAAGAGCAGAGAGCATTTCTTTTCTGAGTTCTTTGTGATCTTCTTTTCCAAGGAAAATTGCTTTCTCCGGGTTTTCCCAGTTTTCTGTCTTTTTCAGACGTTTTGCAGCCGCCTCATCAAGACGACGGTCCCCGATTCTTGTCTGTTCTTCTGTAGGTGTATCTGTATTTACAGGTGTATCTACAGGCGCGATCATATCCATTTCCATCCATGTATCACGCACTTCTGTCTCTTCAAGAGAAACTACACATGTATCGCAGTTTCTTGTATCCATATATGTTTCTGCACACTTCTCACCGTACACAGCCATAATATGAAGGCTTCCAAGACCTGTTGTAAGAGAAACGCATCCCTTTTCATCTGTTTTTGCTTCTGCCACAGGAGAAAACTCGGAGTAGTTAAGCACCTCGAAGTATACTTTTGCTCCGGAAACCGGATTTTTGTCTCCGTCCACAACCTGAACCTGGATTTTCTTTACAGCCGCATATCTTTTCAGCTCGTTAAAAACAGCTACCATTCCCTCACGGTCGATATTTTCCTCGTCAAATCCAGTTGTATCAAAACATCTGGAGTGCACCATCATGGCACGTGAAGAAGCATTTGTAAACCAACCCTTATTTAAGATAGGAAGCGGCTCACATGCTCCAAGGAAATACCAGTCTCCCTCACACCATACCTCTACCCATGCATGGTTGTCGTCGCAGTGGGACCATCTCGGCGCATACACCTGTCTTGCAGGGATTCCCACACTTCGCATTGCATTTACAGTAAATACAGATTCTTCTCCACATCTTCCGTTTCCTCTTCTGTACACAGTAATTGCAGAAAGGGTTCTCTCATCTGTGCAGTGGTATGTGGCTTCCTCTGCACACCAGTAATTTACTTCAAGAGCTGCTGCCTTTCCGTGAAGGGAAAGAACTCGCTCACCCATCTGCTCCCGGAAAAAGGTACGGCACGGCGCCACCTCTTCCTCGTTTACACGGCAATACAGCACGTAATTTAAGAAAATCTCCTCAGGAAGAGCTTTTACATCTTCCCTGTTTTCCCATAACCATACGGCATTTTCTCCGTAATCCTTGAAAATTTCCGGCTCATAGTTCGCAATATCGCTGTACGGCATTGTGATATACATATACTTGCATGCCAAAGCTGTATTATCTTCCCATTTGGAAATTTCCGCATCCACTTCCGCCATACGCTCCGGAAGGGCTTTTTTCAGTTCTTCATACTGAGCCAGAATACGCTCTCTGTTTTTCTCTAAAAATATTCCGTTCATGAATTGTCGTTCCTCCAATTATTTTTCGCAGCAAAAACGGTAAATAGAATATACTCCCGCACCTGTTGCTCCTGCTGACTGGAATGCAAAAATCGGAGCATCCACCCATGCTGTTCCTGCAATGTCAAGGTGAAGCCACGGACGCTCTTCTGCAAAGGCTCTGATAAACAGTCCTGCTGTAATGGTGCCGCAGCCATCGCTGCTTAAATTGCGAACATCTGCAATCTTACTTTCAATCATTTTTTCATGCTCTGCGTAAAAAGGAATTCTGCTGCAGCGTTCTCCTGCATATGTATGAGCCTTTTCGAAACGCTGATACATTTCGTCATTGTCACATACTGCACCTGTGACAGTAAAACCAAACATTCCCACAACTGCACCTGTAAGTGTTGCAATATCAAGAACCTCTGTCACACCTTCATCACGTACCGCATAAGAAACAGCGTCTGCCAGAATCAGTCTTCCCTCTGCATCTGTGTTTGCCACCTCAATGGTTTTTCCTGCATAAGAGCCAATTACATCTCCCGGAAGAAGGCTGCCTGAAGAAATTCTGTTTTCACACATCGGGATAACTGCAACTGCATTTACCGGAACTTTATTTTTTGCAAGAGAGTAGATTGCTCCGCTTACAGCAGCTCCGCCCGCCATATCGCCTTTGATTCCAAGCATGGAGTTTGCAGGTTTTAAGCAGTATCCGCCTGTATCACATGTAACGCCTTTTCCTACGAGGCCTGTCTTTCTTGAATCCTCCGGGTTGCCTGTATAGCGAAGAACAAGAAGACATGGAGGAAATTCGCTGCTCTCACCCACACCAAGCAGTCCCTGCATTCCTTTTTCTTTTAATGTATTTACATCGAGAAGCTCTGTCTCAATTCCCGTGTCTTTTACAAATTCCATGATGGATTTTGCAAAATCTTCAGGACGAAGACGATTTCCCGGAAGATTTACCATGTTTCTTGCAAAGCAGATTCCCTCTGTCACAGTAAGCGTTTCCTGGAAAAGCTTCTGAGCCTCTTCAAAATCTCCCTCTGAAATTCCGCACAGTTCTATATCAAGCGCTTCTTCTTCCTGTTTTTCTTTAAAGTTTCTCTGCTCATATGTGCCAAGAACAGCACCTTCTGTAATATGGCGTACAGCATCCACGCCATACTCCTTAATTACTTCTTCTATGTTCATGGAAAAATCTGTGATTTTCTTTGCTCTGCATTCTTTTACTGCTGCGGCTCCCAGCTCTTTTAAGCGAATCACCTCAAGACCAGGCTCCCCCATTCCTGTTAAAAGAACCAGTTTTCCTTCCTTGTCTGTTGTCCAGGCTGTCTGCAGAAGCTCTCCCTGGAAAAGCTGTTTCGCAGCTTCAGAAAAACCCTCCATTTTGTCGGAGTTTCCGTGACAAAAAAGCACTGTCACATTCTTTTCCCCACAATTTGTCAGTCGTATCATTTAAGTATACCTCCATAATTATAGTATCAGCTTTAGATTATAGTTTTCGGGAGTGTTTGTCAACACCAGATTGGGGTTTCCGGCACAAAATCATTCCAGCACCTGCCACAAGAATCCCAAGACCTCCAAAAGCTGTTTCTACGGATAATTTTTCTGCAGCCCACCCGGTAAGCGGACTTAAAATTACCATAAAAACACTGTATGCCATGCTGCTCACCGAGGCCATTGTAGCACGTATTTCACTGGAAAATACTCTCTGGTTTTCACTTTCTATCCGCAGCATCAGCACTTCCTCTGCTGCATGTGCCATTCCTGCTGCAAATACGGAAACGACGATCACCGTACTGCTGCTCACTGCTATAAAAAGTCCCGCTGCCAGACTTCCCATAAACATTAATTTCTTTAATTGCACCTGCTCTGTTTTCCCTGCCAGAGCCGCTCCCACCATGCTGAAAATAGAAATAAATAAAAGGGGAACGCCAATCCATCCTGCTTTCAGTCCACAGGATACAAGGTGTTCCTGCATCATCATATTCACTATGTAACACCCGGATGCAACAATCCCGCCGAGCAGCATACGTCTGCACACAGATGGATTCTTTTTCAGAAAACCCAGGCTTTGCCCTGTATATGATATCAGTTCTCTTCTTATGTCTGCACAGGTCAGCTTTTCTTTCTTCTTTTCTATTCCCACATTTACTTCTGAAAGGCGCATGGCCACAAAAGAGCTTAAAATTCCCTGCATCATAGAAATAAAATACGCTTTGCGATACCCGAGCGCCACCGTTACCACACTAAGAAGATTTGTCATTGTAAAAATCCCCAGATAAATATTTTCCTGTATAGAAGAAACCTTTAAGTACCGTTCTTCCAAGCCGCCTTCCAGGAGACTGTCGTATGTAAGCGCTTCCCGTGTTCCTGACACAAGATTATAACTGAAGGCATTCAGCCCCATCGCGATTAAAATCACCCAGAAGCAGTCTGTTGCAATCATACAGAATGAGCCTGCTGCTGAGATAATTCCTGATAAAATCAGAGTTTTCCGCCGCCCTATCATATCTGAGAGCATACCGCTTGGAATTTCACAACACATGCTTATCACATGAAAGAACCCCTCTGCCACTCCTGCCTGAGCAATTGAAAACCCTCTTTCCAGAAAAAATAAAACCCACACTGCGTCTACAATTTGAAATCCACTTATAATTTCATAAAGATATAAATTGCGAAGTTGTTTTTTGATATTCATTTTGCACCACTCTTTTCTTATTTATTTTGTAGAATGATGCCCAGATTTAGAATTGAAAAATGACAAAACTCAATGAGTTTTCAGATAAATACTTCTAAAAATGGGCGCACTTATAGCCTGAACACCAAAATTCGCACCTTTTTGAATCATTAAATATGGTGTTTTCCAGCCCATTTGTGCGCCTCCTTTTCTCAGAATTTGTTCCAGTATAACATAAAATCGGGTGAGTGACAATCAGGGAATTTCTATATATGTCCTGCATGAAATCCATTCGAGTGTAGAGAAAACTATTAAGAAAAAAAGGAAAATGACATTGTGGTTTCCTTTTTTCATAGGAGGATATCAATTTTCAAAAGAAAAGGAGCGGCTGCACCCCATAATTTGTGCTACCGCTCCTTTATAGTGTGCCTTACAACCCACATTTCTAACTTGCTAAATTCCTATTACTTTCACAGAGAATCAAATTTTTTCCCATCTTGCATACACTGTATTATCTGTAACGGCAGTAGAACGAATATAGTCTCCATATTCATCCATCCAACCAGTGAACCGATAACCTTCTCTCGTTACAGTTGGAACAAAATCTGTTTTTTCACAATATCCTAATAATGGATGATTCGTAATTGTTTCAAGATAAACAGTATAACCCATAGGTCTTTCTACTACACAACCACCTTCGCCACCATTCGCATCAAATGTAATCGTAGACATTGTTGCAATATCATTACTGTCTAATCTTGAAAATAATTGACACCAGTAATATACACCGTCATCACCTTTATAGAAGCCAACACCTAAAACTTTTGCTTCAGGTTTTACCATTGCTATAAGATGACCAGAACTTCCTTCCCAGTCTGAAACAACTTCTTTAGGACTACCTTGTCCCATTGCAATATTTTCTGTAAACATTCCAGCAGCACAATATTCTTCTCCAATTGAAAAGCCAGGTCTACCATTAGGTCGTGTATGAGAAAATTTTACAGATAATTCTTTCGCTCTTGCCATTGCAGCCTTTTGCATATTTGGATGCATCACAAGTGGCGCACATCCATGCTTTGCTCTTACTTTATTCGTTTCCTCCAACACCTGTCTTGCATATACTTCAGGGTCTGGCTCGACATTGATGAAAACATTATCAATCGCGTATCCATCTTCGCATTTTCCGAGTGCGTAAATTTTCACCATTGTGTGTCCATAATCTTTGGCAGTAATTTTTGCAGTATGTCCGCTTGCATGCATATCAACTACTTCTTCACCACCCACCTCCCATTTAATATCTTTGTTTGTTGCATTTGATGGATAAACCTCTGCAGTCAAAACAATAGATTCACCAGGCTTCATTTCAATAATGACAGATTCAGCCCCAGCCCCAGACAATTCAACTCTTTCAACCTTAACATATTTATCAGGCTTATCGTTATTTCCACTACCAGAATCTTTTCTTGGAACCGTCACGCTGACGCCATTTTTATTGTATCCACCAAGAGCTTTTGTCTTGCTGTAATAAGCCCTAACAGTATAGTAGTTTTTTGTACCAGCTACCGGCTTTTTGTCTGTATACTTAGTTGACTTTGTGGTTGCAATGCATTTCCAACCAGAATTGCCAGTCTTTCTATATACTTTATAGCTGTCTCCACTTTTACTTCCATTCCAGCTTACGGTAACTGCATCTTTAGAACCATTCAGCTTTGCTGATTTCAGCTTAATCGTAGAAGGCTTTGTCTGTACAGCAAGGCCTTTTGTATTGTATTTACCATAAGTCTTATACTTGCTATTGTAGCCTCTTACTGTGTACTCGTATTTCTGACCAACTACGATAGGTTTTGATTTACTTGCAGTGTGTGTATAGCTTGCGCTCTTACTGCTTACGGTCTTAATACCAATCCATTTCTTAGTTCCAGATTTACGATAATAAATCTTATAATCTGTTGCTCCGGATGTTTTCTTCCAGTTAATTGTCACTTTGTTGTAAGCCGAAGAGGAAACCTTAGTCAGAGTGGTAGCTCCCGGTGTTGGTTTTTTCGCAGCCAGAACACCGACCGGAGAGATAATCACCAACATAGTTACAACAAATAACAACATCCATTTCTTTAATTGCTTCTTCATTTTCAGTCCCTTCCTTTCCTTAAATGATACTTACTTTTATTATAGCACTTATTTTTATGGCTGGGGATACTTTTAGTGAAATCCTCAAGCATAAATGTATAATTTATCTTTATTTTTCAATAAATCCGCTCTCTTTTTGATAATCTGACCCAGAAGAAATGTGAATGGAAGTCATCCTCTTTCGACAGCGACCTTTAAAGTTCTTTTTAATCATTCTCCGCTTCTCCTTTCCTTTTCCCAAAAATTCCCCCAAAAATAAATACCCATCTGTTTTTCCCAAAAACATTCCCAGAAATGAATTTCCCTACTGGATTTGGGAAGATTTTTTGCCTTTTTCTCCCAAAAACTACCTTTTTAAGGGTATTTTCCCAAAAAACAGCTCCCAAAAACGCCTTTTTTATTTTTCTCTATGTCCTGCGTGAAACCCACTTTGCATTTTTTTGCGAATCTCACTTTGCATTTTCTTTTTTCTCTTTTTCTCTAAAAATTCATACTATTCTTTTTCCCTCCCGTCTTTCCTGTTCATTTAAAGACGGCAGGATTTGGCATCTTCTTTGCGAAATGTCTTTCGGAAACCCTTTGTTTTTCAGGTTTTTTCTTCTTTTCGGTTTTCTTTTCCATTAAAAAAAACCTTGCTCAGGATAGTTCCTTTACAAGGTTTTTTGGGTATCTTTTTTTATTTTTATTCTTGATTATTCACGCTCTTTTTGGGATGTTTTTTTGTTTTTTCTAAATGAAATTAGCAAAAAAATGCCAAAAGGGGGTTGCGTGGAATAAATTACTTTATTCCATTTCTATTGTTGCCGGAGGTTTCCCTGTACAGTCGTAAAGCACTCTGTTTACGTGTTTTACCTCATTTACGATTCTGCTTGTTGTCTTTCCGATGATTTCCCAGGGAATGTCTGCGCTTTCAGCTGTCATAAAGTCTGTTGTTGTAACAGCGCGAAGAGCAACTGCATAGTCGTATGTTCTCTCATCACCCATAACGCCTACAGAACGCATATTTGTAAGAGCTGCAAAATACTGGTTGACTTTTTTGTCCCAGCCTGCTTTTGCAATCTCCTCTCTCCAGATCGCATCTGCTTCCTGAACCATCTGTACCTTCTCTGCAGTTACCTCACCAATGATACGGATTCCAAGCCCCGGACCCGGGAATGGCTGACGGAACACAAGATACTCCGGAATACCAAGCTCAAGACCTGCTTTTCGCACCTCATCCTTGAAAAGGTCACGAAGGGGCTCAATGATTTCTTTGAAATCTACGAAATCCGGAAGTCCTCCTACGTTGTGGTGGGATTTGATCACAGTAGACTCACCGCCTACACCACTCTCCACTACATCCGGATAAATGGTTCCCTGCACAAGGAAATCCACTGCTCCGATTTTCTTGGCTTCCTCTTCAAAAACGCGGATAAACTCCTCACCGATAATCTTACGTTTGTTTTCCGGTTCTTCTACTCCCTTCAGCTTCTCATAGAAGCGTTCCTGGGCGTTTACACGGATAAAGTTAAGATTATAATGTCCTTCCGGTCCGAAAACAGCCTCTACTTCATCTCCCTCATTTTTACGAAGAAGACCATGATCTACAAATACACAGGTAAGCTGATTTCCAACTGCTTTTGAGAGAAGTACAGCCGCAACAGAGGAATCCACACCTCCGGAAAGCGCACAGAGAACTTTACCATCTCCTACTTTTTCACGGATGGATTTGATAGATTCTTCCACAAAAGAATCCATTTTCCAGTCTCCTGCACAGCCACATACATTGTATACAAAATTGGAAAGCATCTTTGTACCTTCCTGTGTGTGAAGTACTTCCGGATGGAATTGTACTGCGTACAATTTTTTCTCTGGATTTTCTACTGCTGCAACAGGACAATCTGCTGTCCATGCGCTGACAGAAAAGTCTGGAGCCACACTGGAAATATAATCATTATGGCTCATCCAGCAAATTGTTTTAGAAGAAACATTTGAAAACAGTTTTGAGCTGTTGTCTACGTTGACCTCAATTTTTCCATATTCGCGCACCGGAGCTTTTTCTACCTTGCCTCCAAGAAGATGCATCATAAGCTGAGAACCGTAGCAGATTCCAAGTACCGGAATACCCAGTTCAAAGATTTCTTTTGTGTAAGTAGGAGCATCCGGCTCATAACAGCTGTTTGGTCCTCCTGTAAAAATAATTCCCTTCGGATTGATTTCTTTAATTTTTTCTATATCTGTTTTATAAGAATAAATTTCACAATATACGTTACATTCACGAACACGGCGCGCAATTAACTGGTTATACTGTCCGCCGAAGTCTAAAACAACAACTGTTTCTCTTCTCATTCTATTCCTCCTTAAAATTGTTGTTCTTCATTATAATAGAGGAAAGCAATTTTTACAACGGTTATTTTTTACAAAAATTCACGCCTTTGCTTTTTGCCATTTTGTACCTCTGTAACGAAAAGCGAAGAAAATAGCTCTCACAACCCAGTCTATTGTCATCGCTACCCATACGCCCAATACACCCATACCAAAATTTTTGCTCAAAACAAAACTCAGCCCGATTCTGAATATCCACATAGACACAACGGAAACAATCATGCAAAAGCCCACATCATTGGCAGCACGAAGGGTATTTGGCAGGGTAAAAGCAACCGGCCAGATAAGAACAGAGCAAACTGCATGATAAAGTATAATTTCCTCTGCCATTTTTCCTGTTTCCGGCGAAAGATTATAAACCTTTATGATAAACGAAAGCGCCGCTATAATAAGAAGATTCATTGCCAGCATGGAAGCATAGGAATACCCCATAAGCTTCTTCGTATAATAACGGACCTGCTTATAATCTCCTGCACCGACACACTGAGCGCTCACTGAGGAAAGAGCATATCCCATTGACATTCCTCCCAGAATCGCAAAGGCACATACACTGTTGCTCACTGCGTTTGCGGCAATCGAGGCCGTACCAAAACCAGACACAAGACTTAACACCATGATTTTCCCAAGCTGGAACATACTGTTTTCCAGACTGCAGGGAATCCCCAGATGAAGGATTTTCCGAAGGGTTTTTCCTTTAAAACGGAGTCCCAAAATCGTGCGCACATGAAGAACTTTTGTACTGTCCTTCATGCAGAAAAGCATCCATATACCGGCAAGCATACGTGATAAAGCAGTGGGAATGGCAGCGCCTTCTACCCCCATACCAAGCCCATACAAAAGCAAGGCATTTCCTGCAAGGTTAAGTCCGTTCATCACAAGAGACATTTTCATAGGAGTTTTTGAGTCTCCCATCGCCCTGTACATGGCAGCACCGGCATTATAAACAGCAAGAAACGGAATAGATGAGGTTACTATCATCAGATATGTATTACAGTTTGCCATAACATCCGCTTCTATTTTTCCAAAAACAACGTGGAGAATCAGCCATTTTCCCGCATATACCAAGCCCATAATTACAATGGAAAACACGGTGGAAAAAAGAAGCGTCTGCTCTGCTGCCTCGCAGCCTTCCTCTGCACGTTTTCTTCCGAGAGCCTGTCCAGCCACGATTGCGCCTCCTGTTGCCAGCGCTGTAAAAATATTAATAAGAAGCACCATAATGGTGTCAATAAGAGACACAGCGGAAACTGCCGCTTCTCCTACAGACGAAACCATAATGGAATCTGCCAGTCCCACAAAAATAGCAAGAAACTGTTCAATTAACAGCGGAATGATAAGCCTTCTCAAATCTTTTGAGCTGAACAGCCTTTTTTCTTTTGCAATAGATGTTTCTTTCACTTTCTTCCCCCAATTCTCAAAAAGTTTTATAACGGACAGTGGTATCTCGGTTTGCCCAGACTTTTCTTTCCATATTCAATAGCTTTCTGCGGACACCCACAGATACACGCCATACAATGGGTGCATTCTTTTCCCCACACAGGTTTTCCCTTTACAAGACGGATATTATTTGCAGGACAGACTCTTGTGCACCGACCGCAATGATTACAGGCATCTCCTGCATAAAACTTGTCCGCCTTCACAAAAAACTTATAAAAAGCCTGGTTTATAATTCCACTTTCCATTTTTCCCACAATCCCCGGTTTTACCGATGGAAAAGGCATTCCTGTACGAATCCTCTCTGCTGCCCGTCTGATAGTTGGATCCGCCTTTCGAACAATAGAAAGGGCTTCATCTTCTTCCGGCACCGGAAACATTGCCACATAATTTTCCGGCATTACAATTGCCGCACAGCCCATGTATTCAAAGCCTTTCTTTTTGCACAGTTTTTCCAGATAAGCACCGGCATTTCCGATTCCGTCTCCGCAGGTCATTACAAAGTACGCCCTGCAGTTTTCCGGAAACGTCACCTGCATAATCCAGTCTTCTACAATTCTCGGAATTCGCCAGCCATATGTAGGAGTGACAAATACAAGAGTTTTTTCAGCGTTTATATTCTCACAGGAATTCTCCCGAATCTTATCCGTCATGGAAATCAGGGAGTCCGCAGTCATTTCTGCAATTTTTTCTGCAACGTATGTGCTGTTTCCTGTTCCGGTAAAATACAGTATCATATTATTTTCCTCCCGTTTTTTACATTTTCATTGTATCATATTACAAACTGTACACAAGTATGTAATTATGAATTTACGGGAGGAATTTCCTATAGCACTTTTATGCTATGGAACATTACGAAGTAATTTCCTATAACACAAAAAAACACCGTCCCCGCGGCAATCACGTTGTCCGCAAAAACAGTGCTTTCAAATGCGCGATCAGGGGTTCGAACCCTGGACACCCTGATTAAGAGTCAGGTGCTCTACCAACTGAGCTAATCGCGCGTATTCATTTGTTTTGTTTCCTTAATGCAAGAGATATAATACCAGATACCAACCATAAAAGTCAATACTTTTTTTATTATTTTTTAATTTTTTTTACATTTTTTTCTTTTCCTTTCCTTTTTCCTCTCTTTGTGCCATATTTTCCAACATGCGATTTACCTCATCTGCTGATTTTCGAATACGTCCAAGCTGGCTTCCAAGCCTTCCATGCTCATACCCAAACTGCGTCAGTTTATTTTTCAGACGGCTGTTTTTCTGTCTCATAAACGCTCCCTGATACCTTTCGGCATTCCCTGTCTTTTCTTATTATATTCTATGCCGTGAAAAGAAAAAATATGTATTTCCCCATTTTCACGGAGCATTTTTCTTTTTGTGGAAAGCCCGTGCAAAATCTATTGCTTTCCCAGAAAAGAAGAACGGTGAGATACAAAACATATATCTGCTTTGCACCTCACCAAATACCAGGGACAGCTTATGCTTCCCTGTCAATAATCATTTTATAGATGGGATTTCCCATAGAGGAAAATTTCTCCTCATACTCTGTCATTACATTGCCCGCATTCATTTTTTCGTCATGATGAAGGTCGAAGGTGTGCGCAAGGAGACGCCATTTCGTCTCTTCTACCTCCTCCAGCGAAAATAAGAATAAATCCTTATTGTCTGTCTTAAATTCCACTCTTCCCTCAGGCTTTAAAATTTCATCGTATCTTGCCAGAAATTCTCTTGAGGTCAAACGGCGTTTTGCATGGCGCGCTTTCGGCCACGGATCGGAAAAATTCAGATAAATTTTGGATACTTCACCTTTTTCAAATATTTCAGGAAGAATCCTTGCGTCAATGCGCATAAATTTAAGATTGGGAAGACCTTTTCCCTCCTCTGTAAGCTCCTCCATTTTCTGCAGTGCACGAAGAAGAACACTGTCGTACATTTCAATCCCTACATAATTAATGTCCGGATGAAGAGCTGCCAGTTCCATAAGGAAACGGCCTTTTCCCATTCCCACTTCTATATGAAGGGGCTGCTCATCCGGAAATACACTGCTCCACTTTCCCTTATTCTTTTCCGGTTCCTGAATTACAAAAGGGCTTTCAAGAATGGCATCTTTTGCCCCGGGAATGTTTCTTAATCTCATATATGTCTGCATCCTCCAACTTTTTTGTATATAAACCGCTGTTCCACCTCCGAAACAGAGGGAAACAACATTGTACATCATTAATATACACGCCTTCTTCCCACAGGGCAACTTTTTATTGTATTTTTTGTGAAAAGGTGTATGATAGATAGGGAGATAGACAGATTATTAACAAAGGAGGTTGAAGATGGAACAGATACTAAACAAGTTATCGGAAATCGAAACCACAGCCAATGGCATCATGGAAGAAGCTGATAAGAAAAAACAGGAACTTTCCTCTGAAATGGAAGAAACCTGCAGGGCTTTTGACAATCGTCTTGAACAGGAAACCGAGCAGGAAATCCAGAAAATCCGACAGGATCTGGAACGCCAGAAGGACGTTCAGCTCACTGACCTTTTAAAGAACACAGAAGAAGGATTCGCCCAGCTTGATTCTTATTATGAAAAAAATCACACTACCCTTTCCCGGGAATTATTTCAGAAAATCATTGAAATGTAACAGACCAACAACGGAAAGGAAGTGAAACACATGGGAAATGTCCTGTCATACAGCGGTCTTTCCACAAAAATCCGCGCGATGCAGAGCCGGCTCATCAATGAGCAGCAGCTTCAGGAAATCGTTCAGCTTCCGGGAGTCCCCCAGGTAGCCGCTTATCTGAAGCGCACACCGGAATATGCCAAAGCGTGGTCTTCTCTCGATGAGAATGATATACACAGAGGGGAAATCGAAAAGCTTCTGAAAAAGTCTATTTTCGGAAATTTTTCCAGAATTTATCATTTTGCCAATCAGGAACAGCGAAAATTTCTGGCACTTTACTCCAAACGTTATGAAATCCGCGTCCTGAAGGAGATTATGACAAACCTCTTTGATCACAGGGACACTGACCCTGTAGACCTTTCTCCGTACCGGGATTTTTTTCGCCAACACTCCAAAATCGATCTGGACCGCCTGGCATCATGCCGCAATATGGAGGAATTTATAAACGCCTTAAAGGGCAATGAGTTTTATGCTCCTCTCGCAAAAATTCAGGAGCACGAAAGTCCTCTGCTTTTCGACTACGGAATGGCACTGGACCTCTATTATTTTACTCAGATATGGAACGTCCGAAAGAAACTGTTTAAGAAAAACGATCTGGAGGAAGTCACAAAAGCATACGGAGAAAAATTCGATATGCTGAATCTTCAGTTCATACAGCGTTCAAAACGGTATTTCCATATGGAACCGGCAAACATTTACGCTCTGCTGATTCCCATGAACTATAAGCTGAAAAAGGAAGAAATCAACGCTCTTGTGGAAGCGCCTACGTACGAGGAAGCAAAGCGTATTTTTTCCAAAACCTACTATGGTATCCAGTATGAACACCTTACAGTTGCAAATCTGGAGGAATTTTACAACTACATTCTCCGCAGTATTCTGGAGAAAGAAGCACGAAAAGACCCATATTCTGTAGCTGTCATTTATTCATATCTGTATCATAAAGAACACGAAGTCAATCGTCTGACGATTGCTCTGGAATGCGTACGTTACGGAGTTTCACCAGACGAGACCATGCGGTATATCCGCAATAACTAACAACCCGGAGGTAACAACGTGATTGAGAAAATGAAGTTTCTGAGTATTACCGGGCCGAAAACGGATATTGACCGGGTGGTAAATACGTATTTATCCAGATATGAAATTCATCTGGAAAATGCGCTTTCTGAACTTACCACTGTGGAAAACCTTTCTCCGTTTCTGGAAATCAATCCTTACCGCGAAGCCCTAAATACAATCAACGGCTTTTACGAAGAATTGGAAGACCCGGAAAAAATCTCGCCAGACAGGCTGAAGCTGGAAGAAGCACTCTCCATTGTCCGCCGTGTAAAAGAAGAAACACAGGAGCTGGCCGATACAAGGGCTCGCCTGGAAGAAGAGTTTGAGCATGTTACGGAATCCCTGCGGATTATCCGCCCTTTCCGAAACATCAATTATGATCTTTCTTCTATTTTAAAGTTCCGTTTCATTCATTACCGTTTCGGACGAATTGAAAAAGAGTATTTTGAAAAATTTAAAAACTATATTTATGACAACCTTGACACAGTATTCATTAAATGCGAAGAAGATGACGAATATATCTGGGGCATTTATTTTATGCCTCATCACGAAGCGCATAAAGTAAACGCCGTCTATTCTTCCATGCACTTTGAGCGTATTTTTATCCCTGATGAGTATAATGGCACTGCAACAGAAGCCTTTACAGAACTTCAGAAACAGTATGATTGCATTCAGTCTCAGCTTGAAGAAAACAAAAATGCAAGCTTGAAATACCTGAAGGACAACAGCCGTGATATTGTTTCTGCAAAAGAGGCGATTTCCCATCTTTCCAGAAATTTTGATGTAAGAAAAGCTGCTGCCTGCACCCACGGAGAAAAAGATAACTTCTATATTCTGTGCGGCTGGATGACAAAAAAAGATTCCGTCTCTTTCCTTGAGGACATTAAGGACGACCACAAAATCTTCTGTCTTGTGGAAGATGAGGAAGGCGCAGAGCAGGTAACCGGAAAGGCAAAAACACCTCCTACAAAACTGAAAAACCCGAAGCTTTTCAAACCCTTTGAAATGTATGTAAAAATGTACGGTCTTCCCGCATACGGCGAGATGGACCCGACCTGGTTTGTAGCTATCACCTACTCTTTTATTTTCGGCGCAATGTTCGGAGATGTGGGACAGGGTCTTCTCCTTGCAGTGGGAGGATTCCTTCTATATAAATATAAGCACATTGATCTGGCAGGTATTATAAGCTGTGCCGGCATCTTTTCCACTTTCTTCGGATTCATGTTCGGAAGTATCTTCGGATTTGAAGATGTGCTTCCCGCCTTATGGCTGCACCCTATGAGCAACATGATGACCGTACCTTTCATTGGAAAACTGAATACCGTATTTATTGTCGCTATCGGATTTGGTATGATAATCATTCTTCTCTGCATGGTTTTCAATATTATCAACTCCTTCCATGCAAAAGATACAGAAAAGTCATGGTTTGATACAAATGCCGTTGCCGGACTTATTTTCTACGGCTCCGCTGTTGTATGTATCGCTCTCTTTATGACTGGACACAGCCTCCCGGGAGGAATCGTTCTCTTTGTTATGTTCGGAATCCCTCTTCTTATGATTTTCTTCAAAGAGCCTCTTACTGCTCTTGTGGAAAAAAGAGCCGAAGTTATGCCGAAAGAAAAAGGAATGTTTGTTGTCCAGGGTATCTTTGAAATGTTTGAAGTACTTTTAAGCTACTTCTCAAACACTCTCTCCTTCGTGCGAATCGGAGCTTTTGCAGTAAGCCACGCAGCTATGATGGAGGTTGTGCTTATGCTTGCCGGTGCAGAAAGCGGCAATCCGAACTGGCTGATCGTAATCCTCGGAAACCTTTTCGTCTGCGGTATGGAAGGTCTTATTGTAGGTATTCAGGTACTCCGTCTGGAATACTACGAAATTTTCAGCCGTTTTTACAAAGGAACCGGAAGAAAGTTTGAGCCGTTCCGTTTCAGATAATTACACATTCAGATAACTACTAAATTTTAAAAACAGGAGGTCATTATTATGACAGTTATGACACAAATCGTATTAGCAATCGCACTTGTACTCAGCATTATCCTTCCTTTCGGATACTATCTGATCGGAGAAAAAAATCGTGGCCGCTATAAAACAGCAATCGGTGTAAATGCATTCTTCTTCTTTGGAATCATGCTTGTTGCCATCGGTGTTATGTTCGCAGGAACTTCCTCTGTACAGGCTTCTGCCGGCGCAGCTAACAGCGGTCTTGCTACCGGTATGGGATACCTCGCAGCAGCTCTTGTAACCGGACTTTCCTGTATCGGCGGTGGTATTGCCGTTGCCAGTGCGGCAAGCGCAGCTTTGGGTGCAATCAGCGAAGATCAGAGTATTCTTGGTAAATCCCTGATTTTCGTAGGTCTTGCAGAAGGTGTTGCCCTTTACGGACTTATCATCTCCTTCATGATCCTGGGACAGTTATAATATGCAGATGTTTTTAATCAGCGACAACGTAGATACCTACACAGGAATGAGACTGGCAGGTGTAGAGGGAATTGTGGTACATGAGCATGATGAGCTGAAAGAAGCCCTTCAGAACGCAATCGCAAATAAAGAAATCGGTATTATTCTTCTTACAGAAAAATTCGGAAGAGAATTTCCCGAAATTATCGATGATGTAAAGCTCCGCCACAAAACACCTCTTATCATCGAAATTCCTGACAGACACGGTACCGGTCGCAAACCGGATTTCATCACTTCATACGTAAACGAAGCAATCGGACTAAAACTATAGGCAGGTGACGTTATGACAATCGAAGAAAAACTGCAGCATTTTTATGACTCCTCTATAGAAGAAGCTTATCAGGAAGCCTCTCAGATGATCGAGGAGCACAAAAAAAATCTGGACGCAATGCTGTCTGAACATAAAAAGTCCCGGAGACAGAGCGCAGAGGCAGAAGTAAAAGCGGAAGCAGAAAATGCCCGCCGCGAAGTAAACAAGGCTCTTTCTGCCCAGCAGCTTATGATCAAGCGCAACTGGACAAAAAAACAAAATGAACTAAAAGATAAACTTTTTGCAGAAGTGCAAAACTTGTTGGAAGATTTTGTAAAAACTCCGGAATATGATTCCTATCTCTGCAGAAAAATCAAGGACGCACAGGATTTTGCCGGTGAGGACGAACTTCATATTTACCTCACCCCGTCTGACAGCTCCCGTCAGGAAAGTATTTCCCAAAAGACAGGAGCAGAACTTCGTCTTGCAGACGAAGAATTTATAGGCGGTATCCGCGCTATTATCCCAGGCAAGAACATATTAATCGACAATTCTTTCCGTGAGGCGTTCCTTGCCTGCAAAAAAGAATTTAAGTTTGACGGAGGTCCAAGATATGAGTAAAACAGGTATTATTTATGGAATCAACGGCCCTGTCATCTATTTAAAAGGAGACTGTGGATTTAAAATATCAGAGATGGTATACGTTGGTCCGGAAAAACTGGTAGGAGAAGTCATCGGTCTGAAAAAGGGCATGACAACTGTCCAGGTTTTCGAGGAAACAACAGGATTAAAACCGGGAGAAACTGTTGTCGGAACAGACGACGCTATTTCTGTTCTCCTGGGTCCTGGTATTATCCATAATATTTTTGACGGTATCCAGCGTCCGCTTGGAGAAATCGCAAAGCAGTCCGGAAAATATATCTCACGAGGTGTCAGTGTAGATTCTCTTGATACCGAAAAAAAATGGGATGTGCACATCACGGTAAAAGAAGGGGATATTGTAGGACCGGGAACCATCATCGCTGAAACACAGGAAACCGTTTCCATTGTTCACAAATCTATGGTTCCTCCCAATATTTCTGAGGCAACTGTTATAAAAGCAGCAAAAGACGGCTCTTATAACATTCTTGAGCCGATTATAACTCTTGAACTTCCGGACGGCAGTACAAAAGAGCTTGCCCTGGCTCAGAAATGGCCAATCCGTATTCCAAGACCAACACACCACCGTTTCCCGGCAAGCACTCCTCTTGTGACAGGACAGCGTATCCTTGATACTCTTTTCCCGATTGCAAAAGGCGGCACAGCAGCTGTTCCCGGTGGTTTCGGAACCGGAAAAACCATGACTCAGCACCAGATTGCAAAATGGTCTGATGCAGACATTATTATTTATATCGGCTGTGGAGAACGAGGAAATGAGATGACTCAGGTTCTTGAGGATTTCAGCAAACTGATCGACCCAAAATCAGGAAATCTTATGATGGACAGAACCACTCTTATTGCCAACACTTCAAATATGCCTGTTGCAGCCCGTGAAGCTTCTATTTATACAGGCGTAACACTTGCAGAATACTACCGCGATATGGGATATGACGTTGCGATTATGGCAGACTCCACCTCAAGATGGGCAGAAGCACTCCGTGAGCTTTCCGGACGTCTGGAGGAAATGCCTGCCGAAGAAGGCTTCCCTGCCTACCTTGCATCAAAACTTTCCGCCTTCTATGAAAGAGCCGGAATGATGCAGAACTTAAATGGAACAGAAGGCTCCGTTTCCATTATCGGAGCGGTTTCTCCACAGGGCGGTGACTTCTCAGAGCCGGTTACACAGAACACAAAACGTTTTGTGCGCTGTTTCTGGGGACTTGATAAATCTCTTGCTTATGCAAGACATTTCCCGGCTATTCACTGGCTTACAAGCTACAGCGAATATCTTGAGGATTTAACACCCTGGTATCGCGCCAACGTATCTCCGAAATTTGTCTCTGACAGAAATCAGATTATGGCAATCTTAAACCAGGAAAGCTCTCTTATGGAAATCGTAAAACTGATCGGAAGCGACGTTCTTCCGGATGACCAGAAACTGACGCTGGAAATTGCGAGAGTAATCCGTCTCGGATTCTTACAGCAGAATGCCTTCCACAAAGAAGACACCTGTGTTCCGATGAAAAAACAGTTCGGAATGATGGAAATCATTCTCTATCTCTATGAAAAAGCAAGGGCTCTCGTAAACAGAGGAATGCCTGTATCCGTTCTCAAAGAGGACAATATTTTTGAACGTATTATTTCTATTAAATACGATGTACCAAACGACAATCTCGAACTTTTCAAACAGTACAAGGAAGATATTGATACCTTCTACAACAAAGTTCTTGAGAAAAACGGCTGATCAAGGAGGAAAAGTTTATGGCAATCGAATATTTAGGTTTAAGTGAAATAAACGGCCCTCTTGTAGTACTGGAAGGGGTTAAAAACGCTTCTTTCGAGGAAATCGTAGAATTCCGTATGGAAGACGGGACAGAGAAAATCGGCCGTATCGTAGAAATATATGAAGATAAGGCAGTGATCCAGGTATTTGAAGGGACAGACAATATGTCCCTTGGAAATACCCACACACGCCTTACAGGACATCCTATGGAAATCGGACTTTCTCCTGAAATCCTGGGACGTACTTTTAACGGCATCGGGCAGCCCATTGACGGACTTGGAGATATTACTCCTGAGGTAAGCCTTAACATTAACGGACTTCCTTTAAACCCTGTCACACGTGAGTATCCGCGAAATTATATCAATACCGGTATTTCCGCTATCGACGGACTTACTACTCTGATCCGCGGACAGAAACTTCCTATTTTCTCCGGAAACGGTCTTCCCCATGACAAGCTTGCTGCGCAGATTGTAAAACAGGCTTCTCTGGGAGCAGACTCCGACGAAAACTTTGCCATTGTATTTGCAGCAATGGGTGTAAAATACGATGTTGCGGAATTTTTCCGCCGCACATTTGAAGAAAGCGGCGCTTCTGACCACGTTGTCATGTTTTTAAATCTGGCAAACGACCCGGTTGTGGAACGTCTTCTCACCCCGAAGATTGCCCTCACAGCAGCAGAATATCTTGCTTTTGAAAAGGGCATGCACATTCTTGTTATTCTGACGGATATTACTTCCTTCTGTGAGGCAATGCGTGAAGTTTCTTCCTCCAAGGGCGAGATTCCTTCCAGAAAGGGTTATCCGGGATACCTTTACAGTGAGCTTGCTACTCTTTACGAGCGTGCAGGTATTGTAAGCGGAGGAACCGGCTCTGTTACTCAGATTCCGATTCTTACCATGCCAAATGATGATATTACACATCCTATCCCCGACCTTACGGGATATATTACGGAAGGGCAGATCGTACTTGACAGACAGCTGCACGGACAGGCAATTTACCCGCCGATCAATGTTCTTCCTTCCCTGTCCCGTCTTATGAAGGACGGCATCGGAGAAGGCTTTACAAGAAAAGACCATCAGGACGTGGCAAACCAGCTCTTCTCCTGCTATGCAAAAGTAGGCGATGCCCGTGCTCTTGCCTCCGTTATCGGTGAAGACGAGCTTTCTCCTCTTGATAAACGGTATCTTGTTTTCGGAAAAGCATTTGAGGCAGAATTTGTAGGACAGACAGAAACAGAAAACCGTTCTATCACAGAAACCCTTGATAAGGGCTGGGAACTTCTCGGTCTTCTTCCAAAAGAAGAGCTTGACCGTATTGACACAAAGATTCTTGACGAGTATTACAGAGAAACCGTCCGTTAGTGAGGTGATTGCATGGATCCGAATACTTTTCCCACAAAGGGAAATCTTATACTTGCAAAAAACTCCCTGGCTCTTTCCAGGCAGGGCTTTGAGCTGATGGATAAAAAACGTAACATTCTCATACGGGAAATGATGGATTTAATTGACCAGGCAAAAGACATTCAGACACAGATAGACGAAACCTTCCGAACTGCCTATGCAGCTCTTCAGAAGGCAAATATGGAAATTGGAATCGCATTTGTACAGCAGATTTCTTATACCGTTCCTATTGAAAACTCTATTCGCATCAAATCAAGAAGCGTTATGGGGACAGAAATTCCCCTTGTAGAATACGACAAAAGCAGCAACGTGCCTACTTACGCTTACTACAGCACAAAAATGTCTCTGGACGAGGCAAAGGCAGCCTTCGAAAAGGTAAAAGAGCTTTCTATTCGCCTTTCTATGGTGGAAAATGCAGCAATCCGCCTTGCCACCAATATTAAAAAGACGCAGAAACGCGCCAATGCCCTGAAAAACATTACTATTCCCAAATTTGAGGCTCTTACAAGGGACATTACAAATGCCCTGGAAGAAAAAGAAAGAGAAGAGTTTACAAGGTTAAAAGTTATTAAAAGAATGAAAGAAAATGCAGGCTGAAAAAAAAGAAGTCTCTCCACTGTGAGAGGCTTCTTTTTTTCCAAAACAGAGCCTTTTTTACTCTGTCATTCGATGCAATATTCTGTCATTTTATGTTAAATTTATGTGAAGTACTGATTCCAAAAAAGTCAACCCTTTTTTACATTTTTTTGTGTTTTCATATAATTTTATACTTTTTTAACAAAACACTTGTTTATCAACTTCTTATGTAAATCTGCTAATCCACATCCTTTCCATGTGGATAATGTGGATAATTTTGTGTATA
>UQJE01000014.1 GCA_900541345.1 uncultured Blautia sp. | reverse complement strand
CTCTTCCGATCTGGCTAAAAAGGCGCACATTAAAAGCGGCAGCTTCCGGTTTTTCCGAAAAGCTGCCGCTTTTTTATTTTTATCTATTTCTCCTGTTTTCTTATACCCAAAAACGCCGCCAGATTCCCCCTCTTTCCTTTTGACGCTCTGTGAGAAAAAAGAAATTCCGGATTGTGGCAGGTACAGATGCCGGGCATGGAAATATGACTTTCCTGTATTCCCGCCTCTATCATGATTATTCTGTTTGCCTCCCATAAGTCAAGCTGGTATTTTCCGTTATCTTTTTTATAAAAAAGAGACTCCCAGTCTTTCTTCTGAAAACTTTTCTTAAACTCTTCTATTACATCCTCGCTTACTTCATAACATTCCTGACAGATGGACGGCCCTATGGCACTGTATATGTCCTCCCATAAGTTTCTCTCATTTTTTCCACTGTCACAGCACCGATTTTCCCGGCAGTTCCCCGCCAGCCGGAATGCGAAAGACCCACTGCCCCATGTATCGGATCCACAAAGAAAAGCGGAACACAGTCTGCATAAAACGTTGCAAGAACAAGCCCCGGAACATTCGTCACCATACCATCCACATCTGTATATGGACGCGGCCTTGTAATGCCATTTCCTCTGTCCTCCTCTGTTATCACACGCACATTTGTAGTGTGCGTCTGATCCGAGGTCACAATGTCCTCACAAGAAAACCCCAACGCATCTGCCATGCGCCTGTAATTTTCTCTGACTGCCTCTTCTGAATCCCCTCTTGTAAAGCTTAAATTCATAGAGGAATAAATCCCCTCACTAACTCCTCCAAGCCTTGTGCTGAAGCCATGCACCACTTGCGGAATTTTTTCAAAAGAAGGATAAGAAAGGTACGTAACGCCATTCTTCTCTCTTACCTCCATTTTTCCTTCCTGTTCTCTGTTCCAGATAATTTCCAAAGCCATCCTCCTTACAAGCCAAAATCAAAGGCATTCTTTATCCAGGAAATCTTTTCTTCCTTCCCATCAATCCCAACTGCGTCAAATCTGCAGGAAACGTCCATGCTTCCTACTTCGCAGACAAGATAATATCCGGCAGCTCTGCATATCCTTTTCTGTTTTCTTCTGTTTATCGCCTCAAGAGAAGTTCCCTTTTCTATTCCCTGCCTGTATTTCACTTCCACGAACACAAGAAACTCCCCGTCTCTGGCAATCAGATCGATTTCTCCCTGTCTGCACCTGTAGTTTCTCTCAAGAATAAAAAGTCCCTGTTTTTCCAGATATTCTGCCGCCAGCTTTTCATAACGGGCTCCTGTCTGCCTCCTGTTTTCATTTCCACTCAGTAAAATCTCCCCCGTTCCCCAAAAAAATCTCACACAAAATGTCCGATAAAAGAATTTCTGTGAATAGGGCTTGGACCATATTTTTTCAAAGCCTCTATATGAGCCGGAGCCCCGTATCCCTTATTTGACGCAAATCCATACTGAGGCATGACTTTATCATACTCCTCCATCATCTTGTCCCTTGTTACTTTTGCCACAATACTCGCTGCTGCAATCGATACGCTTTTTGCATCTCCCTTTATAATAGGAACCTGGGGAAGGATAACCTCCGGTATGGTTACTGCATCATTTAAGAGAATCTGCGGCGTAACAGAGAGTTTTCCTAAAGCCTCCCGCATTGCCTCATAGGTCGCCTGCAGAATATTAATTTCATCAATCCTTGCAGGAGATGCCATTCCCACTCCAACTGAAACAGCCTCTTTCATAATCACTTCATAAAGCTCTTCCCTCTTTTTTGCAGTGAGTTTTTTGGAATCGTTTAAATAAAGAATCTGACAGTCCCTTGGAAGAATCACAGCACACGCCACAACCGGACCGGCAAGAGGCCCTCTTCCCACTTCATCAATTCCACACACATATCCAAGATGCTCATACTTTCTTTCGTACTGTTTCATCTCTTCTGTTCGAACAAGCTCCGCCTGATAAGCCGCTTCTTTTTTCTCATATTTTCCAATGAGTTTTTGTACCCCGCTTCTGCTGTCCTCACTGTATTTTTTGAAAAGAAACGGATATTCTTCCGGAGAAGCGTTTTCAAATTCTTCTTTTATGTCCTGGATTTTTATCATATTTCGCTCCTTTAAGCCCACTCAAGAGTAATGCGTCCGATTTTTCCGCTTCTGAATTCTTCAAAAAGAATCCCTGTGGCTTTTGTGTAATCCAGTTCTTCCCCTTTTTTCAGACAGCCTCTGACTCTTGCAATCTCTCCCAGCAGATCCACCGGCTGTCCTTCCTCTGTAATATTATAACGTTTCGCAAGTACACCGGGATAATTTTGGCAAAGATAAGAAATCAACTCAAGCGCCAACTCTTCCATATTCAGTATATCGTCCTTTACAGATCCGATAAAAGCAAGACGTTTTCCAACTTCCTGATCCTCGAATTTTGGCCAGAGGATTCCCGGCGTATCAAGAAGTTCCACATTTTTATTCAGACGAATCCATTGTTTTCCTTTTGTAACACCTGGCTTGTTTCCTGTTTTTGCGCAGGCCTTTCCCGCAAACGTATTAATAAATGTAGATTTTCCCACATTTGGGATCCCCGCGACCATCGCACGGATTGGTCTGTTCTTAATTCCCCTTTTTCTGTCTCTCTCCGTTTTTTCCCTGCACGCTTCCTGGATTACATTCTGCACCAATTTCATGCCTAAACCATTTCTGGAATCAACTTTTACCACATAAAAGCCTTTTTCCTGAAAATATGCCTTCCACGCCTCGTTCTGTGCCTCATCTGCAAGATCTGCCTTATTCAGAAGAATCAACCGTGCCTTATTTTTTCCGATTTCATCTATATCCGGATTCCTGCTGGAAAGCGGCACACGGGCATCTACAAGCTCAATGATCAAATCAATAAGCTTTACGTCCTCCTGCATCTGCCGTTTTGCCTTAGTCATATGACCTGGATACCACTGTACGTTCACGTCTTTCACCTAACCTTTCAAAAATCCTATTTCTCTTAACGGAGAAATAGTAAACCAGAGTTTTCCCTCTATGTATTTCTTATTTACAAGACCTATATCTCCGTGGCGGCTGTCCTCGCTGTTGTTCCTGTTATCTCCCAGAACAAAATATTCCCCGCTTTTCAAAGTGACGGGTTTTTCCGCAATCCCTCCGCTGTTCATCTCAGAAAAACCCTTTCCCTCTTCATATAAATCTCCGTTTATAAAAATCTGTCCGTCTTTAATTTGAACCGTCTCTCCCGGAAGCCCGATCACTCTTCGAATATGAAGAGCTGCTTCATCACTTGCATTTGTTCTAAATACAATTAAATCTCCCCGCTCCGGGTCTGACATACGGTAGCTCAGACGGTTCACAAAAAAACGTTCCCCTACTGAAAGCGCAGGCTCCATTGAACTTTCCTGCATAGTAACAGACTGAAACATCATAATCGCCACAAGAGCAGCAAAAGCAAGAGTTACTACTATCTGAAATGTCCACGTAAGAATATTCCGTACTCTCGTGTCCTCCAGTTTTTCCTTCGCCTGTATCACTCTCTTATTTTCTTTCCATTTTCCGTTTTTCCAATCATGCTCCTTCATCTTCCCACCTGCCTTTAAGCTTTCTCAGTATGGAAAAAGAGGGACAATAGCTAATGTTATTGTCCCTTCTTTAAACTATGCGATTATTTTATTATCTTACGCGCTCTTTAACTTTTGCAGCTTTACCTACACGATCTCTTAAGTAGTTCAGTTTTGCACGGCGTACTTTACCATGACGAATAACTTCTACTTTTACTACGTGCGGAGAGTGTAATGGCCATGTTTTCTCAACACCAACACCGTTGGAGCTCTTTCTTACTGTGAAAGTTTCTCTTGTGCTTCCGCCCTGTCTTTTGAGAACAGTACCTTCGAAAATCTGAACTCTCTCACGGTTTCCCTCTTTGATCAGGTTGTGTACTCTTACAGTATCACCAACTTTAAACTCCGGAACTTCTGCTTTTAACTGAGCAGCTTCAATGTTTTTAATAATCTCGTTCATGTTTTTTTCTCCTTATCTTCTGGATGTTCTTAATGCACTCTGCAACAGAGGACCATCTTTTTTTCACAACGTAGATAATTATACAATAGATTTTTTCCAAATGCAAGTTATTTTTTGTGCTCGCCAGCAATATTTATTGCTGCCACAACATTTTACCAGCAGAGTACCTCACAGCCAGTATCTGTCACAAGAACCATAACTTCCCACTGAGCGGACGGAAGACCATCCACTGTACGCACAGTCCATTCATCCTCCTCATCTGTGTAAATTTCATCAGTTCCCATATTAACCATAGGCTCAATCGTAAAAATCATGCCCGGAACCATAAGAACACCACTGTTCTCTTCTGATATATAACTCACCCAGGGATCTTCGTGGAATTCAAGACCTACGCCGTGCCCGCCAATTTCCCGCACAACAGTATAGCCGTTTTCCAGAGCATGTTTATGAACAGCACTTCCCATATTTCCAATCGGCTCCCAGGGTTTTACTTTGGAAATTCCGATTTCCACACATTCCTTCACTGTTTTTACAAGCTTTTCTTTCTCTTCGCTTACTTTTCCGATACAGAACATACGGGAAGAGTCCGAAAAATACCCGTTATAAATAGTAGATACGTCTACATTGATAATATCCCCCTCTTTTAACACTGTCTCATCAGAAGGGATTCCGTGGCATACTACCTCATTTATAGAAGTGCACACACTTTTTGGAAAGCCGTCGTATCCGAGAGGAGCCGGTATTCCTCCTCTTTTTCTTGTTTCTTCATGTACCCAGTTATCAATCTCCTGAGTAGTTACACCTGGTCCTATATGCTCTGCCACATAATCAAGAACTGCAATATTAATCCTGCAGCTTTCTTTTATTTTTTCAATCTGCTCCGGCGTCTTAATTAAATCATGCTCCAGAACGGGAATACCCTTTTGACGGAACTGTTCATATTTTGCATCAAATGCCTCGTGGCATTTCTTATATTTTTTTCCGCTTCCGCACCAGCACGGATCATTTCTTCCAATTTTTAAAGCCATTTTTCGGTCCTCTTTTCTCCTTTGTTTTATCCAAATACAACGTCAAGGGTCATCATCACCACAAAACCCACTGCAAAAGCTACAGTTCCCACATTGCTGTGTTCTCCCTCATTCGCTTCGGGAATCAGTTCCTCCACAACTACATAAATCATGGCTCCTGCCGCAAAAGAAAGGAGATAGGGCAGAGCAGGATTTACATATCTGGCAAAAATCAGAGTCAGCCCTCCTGCAAGCGGCTCTACTATACCGGACAGAACTCCGTAAAGAAAAGCTTTTCCTCTTCCTGCTCCCTCTCCCCGAAGAGGCAGAGAAATCACAGCTCCTTCAGGAAAATTCTGTATGGCAATTCCCACACAGAGAGCAATCGCCCCTGCCATTGTCACACTTTCATTTCCTGACAGCACGCCTGCAAACACAGCACCTGCAGACAGCCCCTCCGGAATATTGTGAAGTGTGACTGCAAAGACAAGCATTGTCGTTTTTTTTAACTGCGTTTTTGGTCCTTCCGCCTTCTCACTCCCCATATGGAGATGAGGAATTACAGAATCCATGAGAAGCAGAAATCCGATACCCAGCAAAAATCCTGCTGCCGCCGGAACAAAGGCAAATTTTTTCATCTTCTGGCTCATTTCCATCGCCGGAATCAGAAGCGACCACACAGATGCCGCAACCATAACGCCGGATGCAAACCCTAAAAATCCTTTCTGTACAAACGGTTTTAAATCTTTTTTCATAAAAAACACACAAGCCGCCCCAAGAGACGTTCCGAGAAACGGAATCATAAGGCCCCAGAAAACCGTCATTCCCTTTTTCCTCCCTATCCTTATTTTCTTTTCCCTGTTATCATAACACATTTGATGCAAAATAACACGGTTATTCTTATCTTATTCCTTTTTCTGCCGAAAGTTACTGTTTTCTGTGAATTTTCTTGTATCCCGGTTCTTCCTGTGGTATACTTAAAAATTGAACCAAGGGAGCTTGTACAACAGGCTGAGAGGAAGCAGGGCTTCGACCTTTTAACTTGATTTGGATAATGCCAACGTAAGGAGGAAAATTTCATTATGTTTCAATTACTTGTAAACGCCGATGGCGGTCTTACCACAGCCGGCTATGCAGTTTCTGCTCTTGCAGTGATTCTGCTTGCAGCCGCTGTTATCTTTTTCTGTTCAAAAAATAGTTCCACCAGAAAAATGACAACACAGCAGCTTGTGACCTGCGCAGTTGCGCTTGCACTTGCTTATGTAACTTCATACATTAAACTTTTCAAACTGCCTTTCGGCGGTTCTGTCACTCTTTTCAGTATGCTGTTTATCGTATTGATCGGCTACTGGTATGGAGCAAAAATAGGAATTCTCACAGGACTGGTATACGGAATCTTCCAGTTCCTGCAGGAACCGTACGTACTTTCCCTGTTTCAGGTGTGCTGTGATTACATTCTTGCTTTTGGCGCTATGGGAATTGCAGGCTTTTTCTCAAAATCAAAAAAACACGGACTGGTTAAGGCGTATCTGGCTGCCATTCTGGCAAGAGGCGCATTCCACGCACTCGGCGGATACCTGTACTGGATGGATTACATGCCGGCCAATTTCCCGAAATCCTTAACTGCTCTCTATCCAATCATTTATAATTACAGCTTCATTCTGGCAGAAGGTATTCTTACTGTGATCGTCATCTCCATTCCGGCAGTTTCCAAAGCCCTGAATCAGATACGCACAGCAACTACTAACCCCGGGCTTTATAAAACACCTGCCGCAAATAAATAAAACAAATCAAGACTTCCTCTAAAAACGGCTGCCCATCTGGACAGCCGCTTTCCATTTTACTCATTCTTTTTTTCTTCTGTTGCCTCTTTTTTTTGAGAATCTGTCATAATCTTATTCAGCTCGTCGATCATCTCATCGTCCTTTAAACGGAATTTTACTTCCACACGACGGGATGCGTCCTTATCTACATTCCCATCGGAATCCAGAACAGGATTTGACATGGAGTGACCGTTTACCGTGAGATAATCCTGCAGATCAAGGGCCTCCTCATTTGATAAAAACTCTCCCTGAATATCAAGCAGATACTGCGCTACTGCAAGGGAACGCTGCTGAGAAAGCTCTAGGTTGTAGGCATAATCACCGTCTGTATCTGTATATCCGTCAATAATAATCTCCGCAAGATACGGCTTGTGCTCCTTCTCAAGAAGCACCTTACAGTAAATAGGAAGAATATTTTTAAGTGCCGACTTTCCTTCCTCTGTAAGCTCTGCCTCGTCATATGCAAACATAACATTTGCATCCAGGGTCAACGCCCCTGTCTTGGAATCAATATCCACATTTACATTATTTTTTGAAAATTCTTTTTTTAAGGATTCTACAACTTCTGCTTTTACACCGATGATATTATCAATTTTCTGCTGCTGATCTGCAAGAAGTGCTGTTTTTTCATCGAGAGCGGACTGCTGTTTATCCAGAGTCTTTTCCTGATTTTTCAGCTTTGCCGCCAGATCTGCAAGAAGCTGCTTCTGTTCTGCAAGCTGCTGATCCTGGCTTTTTAACTGCTCATCCTGATTCTGAAGAAGTCCCTCTTTTTCGTCAAGAGCGGACTGCTGCGCCAGAATCTCTGCTGTGTATTCCTCCTGAAGCGCTATTTTTTCATCTCGCTCCTTAATACTTTCGTTATAGCTTTTCTGCGCCTGAAAAAGAGTGACGCACATGATCAACACGAAAAGAAGCAGAACACCAGCCATCATATCCGAATAAGAACGCCAGACATTAAATCCTCCGTCTTCGTTTTTTCTTCTTTTACGCATATAATTCTCCTCTTATTTGAATAAGCTGAACTTTCCTTTCTGTGCTGCTTTTGAAAGCTCCCGGATATTCTTGGAAATATCTTCCAGAAGTTCTTTCTGAGCCTCCCCCTGTTCTTCCAGAAGTCTCTGGATTTTGTCTACAGAAGCCTTCTGGGAAACGCTGTCTACGCGTCCGCTTTGCAGCTGCAGATCTTTCCCGGAAAGTGAAACATCTGTAAGAAGACGGCGAACCTGTTCCATTGTCTGATAGGAAAGCTTCTGATACTGAGAAAATTCCTGCATCTTCGTATCAAAATCCTGAATGAGCTGGCGATTTGCTTTTAACACTTCTGCACTTGCCTGGCTGGACTGCCCTGCATTTTCCATACCTGCTGTCGCAGCTTCCACATAACGCTTCATCGTCTGGTTGCAGGCAACCCAGAATTTTGCAGCAGACTGCTCCGCTTCTTTTAAATACTCTGTTACATGCTGATAATCCTGCTGCTGCATTTTCTGAATGTTCTGATTATCCTGAACAATCCGGTTAGCCGTAGTAAGGTAACGGTTCTGCAGGTTTCCAAGCTCCGTCACTGCATCTTTCATCACCCGCTCCTGTTGTAGATAATTATCGCTCAACTGGGTACTCATCGTCTGATAAAGCGTTGCCGTATAATCCGCATTTTCTTTTTGCGCTTTTTTCAATTGATTTAAAGCTTCATTAAAATCCCGGAACTGCAGCTGAAAGGAGTTATGCATCTCTTTCATAAATCCATCCAGAATCTCTTTTACTGCATCCTGCTGACATCTTGTAACAGAAGTCACCAGCATGTCAAGAGAATCGTTCATTTTCCGAAAAGTAGGCGTAATTACCTTTTCAAAACTGTCTGCCATCTGTACAGAAAACTGTTCTGCCATTTTATTCATGGCTTCTGTCTGAATTTTCTGACTGGATACAAGGAGATTTCTCGACTCATTTTCTGCAGTAGGCATAACGTATGCGTGAAAGCGGTCCAGAAATCCCTGAAGATTTTCCGTAAGAGAGCTGTACTCACTCTTCATTCCATATGTATACACAATAGACAAGGCAATTCCGTAAATAGAAGTAAGGAATGCCACCTTAATTCCGTCCACAAGAGATGCAACAGAACTTGTCATTGCCGCATAATCATTGGGATTGAAATTTTTAAGACCCCATACAAGTCCTACAAAGGTTCCGAGAATACCAAGACTTGTAAGAATGTCGGGCACCATCTCCAGAAGACGTTTGTGAATGTGAAGATCCATTTCTTCCTCATTAATGAAGTCCTCCACATCACCGATTCCTTCCTGGCTTTTGTCGATACTCCCACGAAAGGTATCCATCTTTTTGTCCAGGTATGTATTCCCGAAAATCTCATTTAACACAGATAAATCTTCTGCTTTTGCTTTCCCGGGAGCCTTGAAAATACTGGAAACCTCCTCGGTGCCGTGACGGAGTGCTTCAGAAAGACGGTTCATTTTAAACATTCCGCCGATCATGCCGGAAAGATAAATCAGCACCATCACTCCTAGAAACACAAAGTTGTATACCATTACACTGGCAGCACCCTTGCCTGTATATATGGTCATTCCCACTGCAGCCGCAACCACAGTCAGGAATAAAACTACATTTACAATCTTTTTACCCATAAAATGCCTCCCCTTTTGTAGATTTGCGTGAAATTAATAGAAAATTATTGATTTCTTTTTTATAATATCACAACATACCAGGATACACAAGATAAAATCACAGAAAAGAGCTATAATATCACAGTAATTACCAGTATCTTCCCATCTGCACTTTCCGCATGGATTTTTCCATTATGCACTTCCACAATGGCTTTTGCCACGGACAAACCAATTCCAGAACCTCCCGTCTCAGAGTTTCTGGAGGCATCTGTCCTGTAAAATCGTTCAAACAAAATGTCCATATTTCCTTTCTGAATCATTTCAGACTCATTTGACACCTTAAAAACAACTTTTCGCCCTTTTTTTACTAGAGATATAAAAATCTCACTGCTGCACACAGAATATTTCACACTGTTATCAATTAAAATCATCACGAGCTGCTTTAAAAGTTCTCTGTTTCCTTTCAAAATAAGTCCAGGCTCCACCGAAAATACAAATCGTTTTTCATTTCTTTCTGCCAGTGTATAAAATGGCTGTATCGTTTCTTTTAATATAAGAGAAAAATCCACCTCTTCCATCTCCGGATTTTTCTGTTCCTCTTCCATTCTTGCCAGCATAGTCATCTGAATTGTAAGCGAGGATAAACGTTTCACCTGATTTCTGATACTTTTCGTCCACTCATTTTCACCTTGTATCATTTCCAGAACTTCTGTATTTGCATCTATAATGGTAAGAGGAGTTTTTAACTCATGAGAAGCATCTGTAATAAACTGCTTTTGTTTTTTATAACTCTCCCAGACAGGCCGAAACACCAAGTTTGAAAAAAATACCACTAGAATAAATATAAGAAACAATCCAAGACAGGAAACCAGTATTCCTGAAACAAAAAAATGGTACATTGTATCTAATTCCCTTGTATAATCCACAAACCATACAGAAAGAAACTCTCCTTCTTCCTCTGTTCGGTATCGAAAAGAATGATAGAATCCTGCTTTTTTTCCTTTATTCCGTACTCCTTCCGCATATTTTTTTGCTGTTTTTTCAGTCAGTTCAGACATTGCCGCTCCTCTTTGAAATTCATCTGCCTGTCCTTTTTTATCAATCTTTATAAAAAAATATCTTGGTGTAAAAGGTATATCATTTTTAAAAGGAAGCTGCTTCCATTCTAACCTAGGATTTCTCTCTATATTCTTATTTACGATTGCATCAATAGATGCATCTGCCCGTTCTTCCAAATTTCTGTAATTCACAAAAAAGATAATGCTCATAATTGCAAAAAGCACTATAAAAGTAGAGCACATTGCTACAAAAATAAACCTTCGGCGAATCTGACGCATTATTTTATTTCCTCCAAAAAGTACCCCTGGTTACGCACTGCTTTTATCTGTACATCCGCCTGAATCGATGAAAGTTTTTTTCGGAGATTTGAAAGATACACCCATACAACATTAATCTCTGCTTCGCTGTCATAACCCCATATTTTTTCCATAAATCTCTCTGTCGAAATCACACATCCAGGATCACGCATCAACATTTCCATAATCTGATACTCCCTGTTCGTCAGATGGTGCACCCCTCCAGGAGCCTCCATCGTAAAAGAACTTGTGTCAAGTACAGTTTTTCCAAGTAAAAGTTTCTGTCCATACTGTTCTGTTTTTCTTCTTGTAATAGACCGAATTCGCGCAAGCAGTTCTTTTGCAGCAAAAGGCTTTGTAAGATAATCGTCAGCTCCGTAGTCCAGACCTCTCACCTTGTCGTCTATTTCCGATTTCGCCGTTAAAATCAGTACCGGAACCTTATTTCCTTTTTCTCTTATTTTACGAAGCACAGTCAACCCGTCTATTTTCGGCATCATCACGTCCAAAATTACCGCGTCATAATTTTCTGTTTCCAGGTAGGTCAACGCATCCTCCCCATTGTATACTGCATCTACAGAATATCTATCATGGATAAATATTGCTATCAGGGCTCTGGAAAGTTCTTTTTCGTCTTCCGCAAGTAAAAGTCGCATATTTTTCACTTCCTCTTTATTTTACAATGATTATAAACTCTTATCCCGAATACCGCAATGCTTCAATAGGCTTTTTACCTGCTGCTTTACTTGCCGGATAAAGACCAAACACAACGCCGATGATAAGAGAAAAACCTACCGAAATCCACGCTACTTGCCAATTCATGGAAAAATTCATTGATTCGCCCATTATTCCGGATATAATTTTCAATACACCATACGATGCTGCAATTCCCGCCGTACAACCCATAATACTTACAAAAAGAGCTTCCAAAAGAAATTGAAACATAATTTCTCCCCGTCCTGCCCCAATTGCCTTACGAATTCCAATCTCCCTTGTTCTTTCTGTAACAGAAACCAGCATAATGTTCATAATCCCGATTCCTCCTACAAGAAGAGAAATAGCTGCAATTCCTCCAATCATAAGAGACATGGTATTGTCTACATTATCCATTGCTTCCATAATTTCAGATTGATTCTGTACGGAAAAGGCATCTTCATCTCCTTCAAACCGCTCCAGCATAATGTCTTGGAGTGCTTTCTCGGCCGCATCTGCATTTTCTTTATTTTTTGAAGAAGCATAAAACCAGGTAATATCAAGCACGTTATCTGTCATACGGGTAAGTGTAGAATATGGAATATATCCCTCAAGTGTTACTGTTTCCGAATCATCCTCCGAAGAAATTTGCCCGGTACCCTGACCCGAAGTAAGAGTTGAATTTTCCCCGGAAAGAATTCCGACTACAAGAAATTTCTTTCCGTCAAGAGATAATGTTTCACCTACGGCATCTGCTCTTCCAAACAATTCCACCGCGGTGTCTGATGTAAGAATCACTACAAATGAATTGTTATCCAAGTCCATTTTTTTCAGGGACCTTCCACCGGAAAACGCAAGATTCATAATATCAAAATAGCTCCCTGTCGTACCGGTAATACTCATAGAGCCGCTTGTATACCCTGTTTTTGCCGTTACACTTGTTTTTCCAACAGGTGCTGCCGCCGCTATTTCCTCATTATCCAAAAGTTCTGAAAATTCCGAGAGTCTCAGCGGTTTTTCCTTGTCGTCTGTGATACGTACCGTCAGGTAACTTGCTCCCATACCGGAAATCTGTTCCGATACAGAAGAGGAGGCGCCGTCTGCAATAGATACCAACACAATCAAAGCTACCACTCCTATAATGATTCCCAGCATTGTCAAAAAAGTGCGGAGCTTGTTCGCACAGACAGCAGCCCATGACATTTTAAAAGTCTGAAAAATCATATTTGCACTTCCGCCACCTTTCCATCTCTGATACGAATTTTTCTCTGCGCTTCATCTGCCACCCCATTATCATGCGTGATCAGCACAATTGTGTTTCCATTTTCGTGAAGTTCATGAAACAGACTCATAATTTCACTTCCTGTCTTTGTATCCAGATTTCCCGTAGGTTCATCTGCGAGAAAAAGAGAAGGTTTTGTCACAAGCGCTCTTGCTATGGCAACTCTCTGCTGCTGACCTCCGGAAAGCTCCGAAGGTCTGTGATGCATTCTATGCAAAAGTTCTACTTTTTCCATTGCCTCGGCCACTCTTTTTTTTCTTTCCGATGCCCGGATTCCCTGATACAGAAGCGGAAGCTCCACATTTTCTGCAGCTGTCAGACGTGGAAGGAGATTAAAATTCTGAAAAATAAAGCCAAGCTTTTTATTTCGAACAGCAGCAAGCTCGCGCTCGGAATATTTTTCAATAGCAATCCCATCTAATAAATATTCTCCTTCATCAGCCGTATCCAAACACCCGATAATATTCATCATTGTAGATTTTCCGCTTCCTGACGGTCCGATAATACTTACAAATTCCCCATCATGAATTGTCATACTGGCATGATTCAGAGCATATACTAGCTCCTCTCCAACCGTATATATTTTTGAAACTTCCTTAAGCTGTATCATTTCGGTCCCTGCCTTTCCGGAAAACCTCCGCCAGTTCCGTCATTGCCGCCCGGGAACTCCATATTCGAAGAATTTTTATCTCCACCCGGAAATTCCATATTGCCTCCTGGGAGTTCCATATTTTCAGATGAATGATTCTCCGTTCCTATTGATAGTATATCGTATCCCCCTCTGAAAGTCCCTCTGTAATCTCCACGATATTTCCATCAGACAGGCCTGTACTTACTGACTTTTCTCCTGAAAGATTCCCTTCAGCATCTTTCTCTGTGTAAACAAACACTTCGTCCCCGCGTTCCTGAAGTGCATTCACAGGAATTGTAATAATATTTTCCTTCTTTTCAATTACAATCGTTGCAGAAGCATTCATACCTACCTTCATTTCCTCTGATGCCGGAATTGTAATTTCCACCGTATATTTTGCAACACCTCCGCTTGCACTGGCAGAGTTCCCAACTTTTGTCACAGTTCCCTCAAATGTCTCTTCCTCAATCGCATCAAATGTCACTTCTGCCTGCTGTCCTTTCTCCACTGAATTAATATCTAGTTCATCTACGCTAATCGCCAGAATCATCTCTTCCTTTCCTGCTATTGTAAATGCGGTTGTGGCTGTACTATATTCATTGTCCGTCGTACTCTCTTCTTCTGAAGAATTCTCTGAAACCGCAGTATGTCCAGAAGAAGCGCTCACTCCGGCAGCACCTCCGCCTCCTGAGGAAGTATTCCCACCGTCTGAAGTTCCTAGTCCACCTCTTTCTGAGCTCGTTCCAGCCACTTCCTGATTCATCTGTGCTTCTCCCTCTGAGTCACTCTTCTCATCTTCCTGTTTCTTTGTTTCCGGAAATGTCATTGTAAAAGACAAAGATTTTCCGTCATTTAAAATACTCATTCCGGAAATTACACCTGATGAAATACCGGAAATACTGTCATTTCCAAATATATATCCCTCCTGTGCCTCCAATGTTATCTGAGCTTGATATGTAACTCCTCCCTGAAACACATCATCATCAGGATTCCACTTAATACTTCCTGTGTAACTTCCGTCAGGTGACTGAATTTCTTTCAGCGCAGATGCTCCTGTTTCCGGTGCACCGAGAGCTGCAGAAAGCGTGTTTTTCAAACTTAAAACGACATCTGTCTCCGGCACTTCCGTTTCCGGCACTTCCGTTTCCGGCACTTCTGTTTCCGGTTCTTCTGTCTCCGGTACTTCTGTCTCCGGTACTTCTGTCTCCGGCACTTCTGTTTCCGGCACTTCCGTTTCCGGCACTTCTGTTTCCGGCACTTCTGTTTCAACAATTTGCTCCGGAATACCGCTGCTGTCAGACGCTGCCGTGGAGAGCATAATCAAACCATTTGAACTACGATTTCTTCCAGATATATTCGACGAGCTTTTTTCATACGTCATATTTACTGCCTTTACTTCTGTTTCGTCCTGTGTTGTATTAGTACTTTCATTTTCAGCTGTTTCTTCTTTCTCACTTGAAATGTATATTTCCTCAATGATTCCTGCCATGTCGGCTGTAATTTTTCCGTCTTCTGAAATAGTCAGTAATTCTTTCAAAGAATCCGATAAAGATTCTCTTTCTTTTAAAAGAGCCGCGTATTCGGAATTTTCCTCTTTTTCCATAGTAAAAAGTGCATCTCCGCTTTCCACTGCCTCATCTTCCGATACATAAATTTCTGATACTACTCCCGGATTTGCAGTAATCTCAATTGGCTGGTGAATGTACGTGGTGCCTGTTCCGATTACCGTTCCCGATTCATTTGTCACAGAAGCCGTATCACCCATTCCCACGCCACTGTCCGTCATCGTCACTGTACAATCAGTCTCGCTCACATGTTCTACGGTTCCTTCCACTTCTTTTCCGCCTGAAACTATAACCTTTACCGTGTCGCCTTCCTTTATCTCTTCTGAAACTTCTGATAAGTCTACTGCGAGAAGACCATCTGCAGATACGAGCATCAGCGCTCCGTTTTCCAGAATACAACCTGCTGTCTCACTGCCCTCTGCTATATAAATTTTTTTAATTCGCCCGTCTACCTTTACTGTAACCTCTTCTTCTGTCTCTTCTTCCTGAAGTTCATAAATTTCTTCGTCTAAAGACTCCATTTCACTTTGAACCTCTTCTATTGCACTTAAAACAGAAGCCGTGTCCACATATGCCAATACATCTCCTTTTGACACGTAATCCCCACTTTCTACCGCCACCTCGGAAATTGTAAGACCGGACGGGATTTTTACGGATACCGCTTCTCCTGTTTCCAGGTTTCCGGTTCCCACAATCTCATTGGATATTGTGTCTGTCTTAGCCTGTGTTTCTGTTACATTTATCGTCTCCTTTTTCATTTCTCCATCTTTTGTATTCTGATAGCGTATAAAAATCCCGCCTGATGCACCAACAACTGCCAAAACTACCACAATTGCAACTGCCGTCTTCTTTTTATTCCTGTGTTTCATGTTACGTCCTCCCTTGCGAAGTTGTCTATTTTCTCGTGATTAAGTATATCTGCTGTACTTTAAACCAACTTAAAAATATATGTGAAGGTTTTGTGATATTTTAATCTTCCTCCTCATATACACTTCACAGTGGGGTGTACACTACATCTCGAAGTTTTTTATCTCATTGATCATTTTGAAAACAGCCTTATAAGTCTTTCTGCCGCTTCTTTTGTATCTTCCGGTGAACCGAAAGTGGAAAACCGGAAATACCCCTCTCCACAGGCTCCAAATCCTTCTCCGGGTGTTCCCACAACCTGAATTTCATGTAGCAGATAGTCAAAAAATTCCCAGCTTCCCATTCCGTTCGGGCACTTCATCCAGATATATGGTGCATTTTTTCCTCCGCAATACCAGATTCCAATCTGCTCCAGTGCATGCATCAATGTTCTGGCATTTTTTTTATAAATCTGAATATTTTCATGAATCTGTCTTTGTCCTTCTTCTGTAAAAACGGCTGCTCCGCCTTTCTGAATTATGTACGACACACCATTTGTCTTTGTAGTACGATTACGTACCCACATTTCATTAAAATTCATTCCATTACGGTTCAATTCCTTTGGTATTATCGTATATCCGAGTCTTGTCCCCGTAAAACCGGCTGTCTTGGAAAGGGAACATATTTCAATGGCACATGTTTTTGCTCCTTTCAGTTCAAAAATACTGTGCGGAAGTGTCTCATCCTCAATAAAGGATTCGTATGCCGCATCAAAAAGGATTACGGAACCATTTCTATTAGCAAAATCCACCCATTTTTGAAGCTGTGCACGGGAATAGACTGCTCCCGTGGGATTGTTAGGAGAACATATATATATTAAATCTGCCATCTCTTCTTCCTTTGGTTCAGGCAAGAATCCGTTTTCCTCTGATGAAGAGAGATGTACAATCCTTCTTCCCGCCATTACATTTGCGTCTACATATGCCGGATAAGACGGCTCAATCACCAGAGCAGAACAGGAACGCTCAAACAAATCTAAAATATCCCCAAGCTCATCGCTTGCCCCACTTGAAACAAACACCTCGTCCGCGGATAACAAAACACCTCTTTTTTCATAATATCCTGCAATTGTTTCTCTTAAAAACGGCGCTCCGCACTCAGGCATATATCCATGAAACCTGTCTCTGGAAGCCTGATCATCTACAGCCTCGTGCAATGCCTTAATTACGGTATCACATAACGGCAACGAAACGTCTCCGATGCCCATTCTTAAAAGCTTTGCTCCCGGATACTGTTCAACATAAGCCTTTGTTTTCTGGGAAATATTATAAAAAAGATATGAATCTTTCAATTCATTGTAATACATATTTGGTCTTATCATTCTTTTCTCCTCACCTGCATAGTTAATATTCTACATTTTCAGACAATCTTCTCTCAAAATGGTCTTTTCGTAAATCGACCGGAATTTTTGTCGGATATTTTCCGTGAAAACAGGCAGCACAATAACCTTCGCTGTCAATCAGATTTCCAAGTTTATCTATCTCTAAATATCCCAAAGAATCCACTCCTATAATCTCTGCAATTTCTGCCATGCTGTGGTGGCAGGCAATCAGATTCTCTTCCGAATCAATATCTGTTCCATAATAGCACGGATGCAGAAATGGAGGAGCCGAAATTCTCATATGTATTTCTTTTGCTCCTGCATCGCGCAAAAGCTTCACAATGCGCTTGCTTGTCGTTCCTCTCACAATTGAATCATCTACAAGAATAATCCTCTTTCCGTCTGTCACACTTTTTACAGGAGAAAGCTTTATCCTGACTTTATCCAGACGCTCATTTTGCTTTGCTGCAATAAATGTTCTTCCAATATATTTGTTTTTAATCAATCCGATTCCGTAAGGAATACCTGATTTATTCGCGTAGCCAAGCGCTGCATCCATTCCACTGTCAGGAACCCCAATTACAACATCCGCCTCAGTCGGATAACTCTCTGCCAAAAGCTCTCCGGCTCTCACTCGCGATTTGTGAACAGATACTCCATCTATGACTGAATCCGGTCTTGCAAAATAAATATATTCAAAAATACATGTTTTCTTCTGCTGTTTTCCACAATGTTCTTTTCTTGACTCTACACCATTTTGGCTGAATACCAGAATTTCTCCCGGAAGCAGTTCTCTGATAGGTTCTGCCCCTACTGACAATAACGCGCAGCTTTCAGATGCAGCCACATATCCTCCATCCGGCAGTTTTCCATAACAAAGCGGCCTGAACCCATGAGGATCTCTTGCTGCAATCATCTTCGTCGACGACATCAAAATCAGTGAATACGCACCTTCCAGTAAATTCATTGCATTACTTACTGCTTCTTCTATACTTGATGTCCTCAGTCTTTCTCTTGTAATGACATAGGCTATGGTTTCTGTATCACTGGTTGTATGAAAAATTGCTCCGGATAACTCTAATTTATCCCGAAGTTCCAGAGCGTTACTCAAATTCCCATTATGTGCCAGTGCCATTTTTCCTTTCTGATGATTCACCTCAAGCAGCTGGCAGTTATCTCGTGTTGCTCCTCCGGTCGTCCCATACCTTACATGCCCTACTGCCATAGTTCCCTCAGATAAACTGGATAATGTATCTTTTGAAAACACTTCGCTTATAAGTCCAAGTTCCTTATAAGAGGAGAATACACCATCGTCATTCACAACTATCCCACAGCTTTCCTGCCCTCTGTGCTGCAAGGCATACAATCCATAATAAGCAATTTCCGCAACATTTTCTTTTTTTGTGCTCACAACCCCAAACACGCCACACTCTTCATGAACAGACATTATTCCCACCTCTGCATTATTTATTTTGTTTTGACTTTTTCAACGCTGCGCCAATAAATTCTTTAAACAACGGATGGGGCTGATTTGGACGGCTTTTAAATTCCGGATGGAACTGTACTCCAACAAAAAACGGCTGTTCATGAAGTTCCACCGTTTCTACCAATCTTCCATCAGGCGAAGTTCCGCTAATCACAAGTCCGGATTCTGTCAGAACCTCGCGATACTCATTGTTAAACTCATAACGATGGCGGTGACGCTCATAAATTATTATGTCACCGTAACATTCTGCCATTTTTGTTCCTGATTTAATACTGCACGGATAACTTCCCAGGCGCAGAGTTCCGCCTTTATCTTTTTCCTCCCTCTGTCCCGGAATAAAATCGATAACTTTATCAGTACACGTTTCATCAAATTCTCCGGAATGAGCATCTTTAAATCCCGCAACATTTCTCGCAAACTCAATGACAGCAACCTGCATTCCAAGACAAATGCCTAAATAAGGAATATGATTTTCGCGGGCATATTTTGCCGACAGGATCATTCCCTCTATGCCACGATTTCCAAACCCTCCCGGGATAATAATCCCATCCAGATCTTTTAATACCTCATTTGCATTCTCTTTTGTAATCTTTTCTGAATCAATCCAGTGTATTTTCACAAATGTATCCCGTTCATACCCTGCATGGTCCAACGCTTCTGCCACAGAAAGATATGCATCGTGAAGCTTTACATATTTTCCAACAAGACCGATGTGCACTTCCCCGGAGCGATTTTGAATATGATCTACCATCTGTTTCCATTCCTCCAGATCAGGTTTTGATGCCTCTATATTAAGTTCTCTGCACACGACATCGGAAAAGCCAGACTCTTCCAGCATCAATGGCGCTTCGTACAAATTTTTTAATGTTCTGTTTTCAATTACACAATCCGGCTTCACATTACAAAAAAGTGATATTTTCCGGAATATGGCTTCTTCCAAAGGCTTATCCGTTCTTAATACGATAATATCAGGACTCACGCCCATTCCCCGAAGTTCCTTGACAGAATGCTGCGTTGGTTTTGATTTATGCTCTTCAGAGCCACTTAAATAAGGAACTAATGTCACGTGAATAAATAAGCTGTTCTCTTTACCGACTTCCAGAGAAATCTGGCGTACCGCCTCCAAAAACGGCTGAGATTCAATATCGCCGATTGTTCCGCCAATCTCCGTTATCACTATATCTGCATCTGTTTTTTTCCCTACATTATACACAAATTCTTTGATTTCGTTTGTAATATGAGGAATTACCTGAACTGTAGAGCCAAGATACTCTCCTCTTCTTTCCTTATTTAATACATTCCAGTAAACCTTTCCCGTAGTCAGGTTTGAATATTTGTTTAAATTTTCATCAATAAATCTCTCATAATGCCCCAAATCCAAATCTGTTTCTGCTCCATCTTCTGTCACGAATACTTCACCATGCTGATATGGACTCATAGTCCCCGGGTCAACGTTAATATACGGATCTAACTTCTGTGCAGCAACTTTCAGTCCCCTTGCTTTTAAAAGTCTTCCAAGGGAAGCCGCTGTAATTCCTTTTCCAAGACCAGATACTACACCGCCTGTTACAAAAATATATTTCGCCATGATTCTTAACTTCCTTCTCTGAATTTTCCTGCTTTTATCAAACTCTTTTCAAAAACTTCTTTTATTTTCCACTGCTGCCATAATTTGAAAGCACTCTCGCTGAAGGATCATTTACATTGCACCCTTCCCATTCTTTATTCGGCATCCAGAAATCTACAATCATCTCTGCCTGACCCGGATAATACTTTTCAAAAATTTCTCTGTATAATAATGACTCTTTCGTAAAAGGCCGGGCATATGTATAGGTTTCACATTTTTCTTCAAACTCCTTATCACTGTACCTGCGCTCTGCATATTCTTTCAGATAATCAACCATAGAATGACCTACCGCATCTGAAAACGCTGCTTTTTCTCTCCAAAGAATTTCATCCGGAAGATATGCCCCCTTTTCAAATCCATGACGAAGAAGATATTTTCCCTTTCCATACGTATTCAGCTTCAATTCTGGATTTATGGACATCACATATTTTACAAAATCCAAATCGCCAAACGGAACCCTTGCTTCCAGGGAATTTACGGAAATACAGCGGTCTGCGCGCAGAACATCATACATATGCAGTTCACGGATTCTTTTCTGTGATTCTTTTTGAAAGGCACACGCATCCGGTGCGAAATCTGTGTATTTATAACCAAATAATTCATCCGATATTTCACCTGTTAAAAGGACACGAATATCTGTCTGCTCATGAATTGCCTTACATACAAGATACATACCTATTGATGCCCGTATCGTCGTTATATCATAAGTTCCCAGAATTTGAATCACTTCTTCCAGAGTATCTGTAACTTCATCTGGCGTCATATAAATTTCTGTATGCTCGCTGCCTATATAATCTGCCGTTTGTCTGGCGTATCTTAAGTCGATGGCATCGTTACTCATGCCAATGGCAAAAGTACGGATAGGCTCATGACTCTCTCTGGCAGCAATAGAACATACAAGAGAAGAATCCAATCCTCCTGAAAGAAGGAATCCTACCCTGGCATCTGCTACAAGACGCTTTTTTACGCCTGCAATCAACAAATCATGAATATTCCGGCAGACCGTTTCCAAATCATCATGACATACCTGTTCTGTTTCAGCAATATTACGATAGCAGATAAAACTGCCGTCTTTATAATAATGTCCGGGCGGAAAGGGCATGATTCTGTCTGTTAGTCCTACCAGATTTTTACCTTCGCTGGCAAACAGAATCACACCTTTTTCGTCATATCCGTAATACAGAGGACGAATTCCAATAGGATCTCTAGCCGCAATATATTCTCCCTTTTCACCATCATAGAGAATTAATGCGAATTCAGCATCTAACATGGCAACATATCCGTACCATATTCTTTGTACAAAGGCAGAAGGATTTCACAATCCGAATCACTTTCAAAAATGTAGCGGTCGGACAGTTCTTCTCTTATCTTCTCAAATCCATATATTTCTCCGTTACAGACTACATAGCTGCTGTCCAGCCGGAAGGGCTGCATCCCGGAAGGTGTCAGACCCATAATAGCCAGCCTGTGAAACCCTAAAAGACCGTTTCCCGTATCGATAATCCGGCTGTCGTCTGGTCCCCTGGAAACAGTTCTGTCAAAGCCTTGTCTGAATTTATCAAAATCGGCTCCCGCCCCACAATATCCCATAATCGAACACATACATTTTACCTCCATTTTCAGATCTGCTGTATGGCTCTCACCATCCCATACTCGCTGTAAACAGTCCCTGTATTTTCAATTTATTTTACGCTAAACAGCAAATCCCCATATGTTGGGAAAGGCCAATACTTCTTTGCTGTAACAGTTTCTGCTTCATCACAGACAATTCTCAGTTCCTGCATTCTGGTTAATACAGTATCTCTGAGCTCACAAGCCTGTTCTTCAATATCTTCCGCATCCTGAATTTTTATCAGTGCATTTTCCAATGCATCTGTCTGAAATGCCATCTGATCTGTAAGTGAAGAAAGTCTCTTTATCAGGCTGCTTTCATACTGACATGCCAACGTCTCATTTACACTCTTTTTTAAAGAAATTGTCTTTGCCAGTTCCATTACATAGGCTTCTACTGCCGGAATGATTTCTCTTTTTGCCATATCCACCATAGTATTTGCTTCTATTACAATGGTCTTGCAGTAATTTTCCAACATAATCTCGCATCTTGATTCCAGTTCAGCTTTAGAGAACACCTTATGTGAGGTAAGCATTCTGACGTTTTTTTCATCCAACAGATGCGGCATACAATCCGGTGTTGTCGGATAATTCAGAAGCCCTCTTATTTCCGTTGCCTCTTTTATCCATTTATCATCATAGCCATTGCCATTAAAAATAATCCTTTTATGATCTTTGATAGTTTTTCGAATCATTGCATGAAGTGTTTCTTCAAAATCTTCTGCACTTTCCAGTCTGTCTGCATAGATTTTCAGACTCTCGGCTACTGCACTATTAAGCATCATGTTGGCACACGCGATACTGTTGGAAGATCCCAACATACGGAATTCAAATTTATTTCCTGTAAAAGCAAATGGCGAGGTACGGTTTCTATCTGTTGTATCCCTGTTAAATTTCGGAAGTACATCTACGCCGAGTTTCATTTGTGTTTTTTCTGCTCCTGCATACGGAATATCTTTTTCAATTGCCTCTAATACGCCGTTCAGCTCGTCTCCCAAGAACATGGATACTACAGCAGGCGGAGCTTCATTCGCACCAAGACGATGGTCATTTCCGGCAGTCGCTACAGACAGTCTCAGAAGATCTTGATAATCATCTACTGCTTTAATCACCGCACACAGAAACAACAAAAACTGAGCATTCTCATATGGCGTCTCCCCCGGTGAGAGAAGATTTATACCTGTGTCTGTGGAAATAGACCAGTTGTTATGCTTTCCGCTTCCGTTTACTCCTGCAAATGGCTTTTCGTGAAGAAGGCAGACAAGTCCATGCCTTGCAGCTACTTTTTGCATCATTTCCATTGTCAGCTGATTATGATCCGTAGCAATATTGGTTGTTGTATAAATAGGTGCTAGCTCATGCTGTGCCGGAGCCACTTCATTATGCTGTGTTTTCGCAAAAATACCAAGTTTCCAGAGTTCCTTATTTAAATCGTCCATATAAGCGGCTACCCTGGGTTTGATTACGCCGAAGTAATGATCATCCATCTCCTGTCCCTTAGGAGGTCTTGCCCCAAATAAAGTACGGCCTGTAAACTGAAGATCTTTTCTTTGATCGTACATTTCTTTTGTTATCAGAAAATATTCCTGTTCTGGGCCTACAGAAGTTGTAACATAGGACACTTTATCATTTCCAAAGAGACATAAAATCCGAAGTGCCTGTTTATTCAGTGCCTTCATAGAACGAAGAAGAGGTGTTTTTTTATCAAGAGCTTCTCCTCCATAGGAACAAAAGGCCGTTGGAATGCATAAAGTTTTCCCTTTAATAAATGCATAAGAAGTAGGATCCCATGCCGTATATCCTCTTGCTTCGAAGGTAGCTCTTAACCCCCCAGAAGGAAAGGAAGATGCATCCGGCTCCCCTTTAATTAACTCTTTTCCGGAAAATTCCATGATTACTCCGCCATTTGGAGAAGGAGAAATAAAGCTGTCATGTTTTTCTGCCGTAATCCCAGTCAATGGCTGAAACCAGTGTGTATAATGCGTTGCGCCTTTTGATACAGCCCATTCTTTCATCTCTTCTGCCACAACGTCCGCTACACTGCTGTCCAGTTTCACACCCTCGTCAATCGTTTTTCTTAAAGACTGGTATACTTTTGCCGACAATCTTGCTTTCATAACCCTGTCGTCAAAAACCATACAACCAAAGTATTTTGAAACATCATTTTTTTTCATAATAGTACTCCTTTCGCATAAAAAAGGCAGGGGAATCTTCCGTATACCTGGATGAAAGACGCCCTTGCCTTCTTCTATATCTTTATTTTAGCAATGAAAAAAGCGTCTCTGAGATTATATTCTCAAAGACGCCCTTGCCTTTATGCATTGCATAATAACACCGTATAAACCTTCTTGTCAATATTTTTTTCAAATGCAATTGACAAATATTTCGAACCGTTGTATAAATATACGTATGAGCAAAGGCGTTCATTTAAAAAGCAGGTATTCTCTGCTTTTTAAATGGACCCTTTTTTTTATTTTATTATAAGAAAGGAAGGCAAAGGACAATGAAAATAGAAGGTCAAGTACGTATTCCTTCCGGCTGTGCCATTGCAGCTGTAATTTCCAGAGAAGGAAAAAAGATACCCGGAGACACCATCATCAATGCTATGAGACCCATGCATGACCGCTCCAATGGTCTGGGAGGCGGCTTTGCCGGTTATGGAATTTATCCGGATTATAAAGACTTTTATGCATTTCATATATTTTTTGACAGCAGGACTACCAGAAAAGAATGCGAAGCATTTTTAAAAGAACGCTTCGAAATTGTACAGTCCGAAATTATCCCTACAAGAAAATTGCCGACAATCACAGATGAACCAATTATATGGCGATACTTTGTAGCACCATTAAAATCTCTTCTCACATCTATGCAGTTAGACGAAAAAGAGTTTGTGGTGCGCACAGTAATGAAAATCAACACGGAAATGCATGGCGCTTATATCTTTTCCAGCGGAAAAAACATGGGGGCATTCAAAGCAGTAGGTTATCCTGAAGACATCGGTGTTTTTTATAAATTAGATGAATACAAAGGATATTCCTGGACTGCGCATGGTCGTTATCCTACTAATACGCCGGGCTGGTGGGGCGGCGCTCACCCCTTCACTCTTCTGGATGCTTCTGTTGTCCATAACGGTGAAATTTCCTCCTACGACGCTAACCGGCGATTTATAGAAATGTTCGGATACAAATGTACTCTTCAAACCGATACGGAAGTTATTACTTATGTTCTGGACTATCTTCTTCGCAGACAGGGGCTTACTCTTGAGGAAGCTGCCAGTGTAATCGCCGCTCCCTTTTGGAGTACCATTGCATCAAAAAAGAATCTTGAAGACCAAAAAAAGCACACCTTCTTAAGGACTATGTTTCCGAGTCTTTTGATTACCGGACCTTTTTCTATTGTGTTTGGTTTTAATGGCGGATTGATGGCGCTTAACGACCGCCTGAAGCTCCGCTCTATGGTTGTAGGTGAAAAGAATGATGTTGTCTATATTGCAAGTGAAGAAACAGCGATCCGCGCTATGGCGCCGGATGCTGAAAATATCTGGACTCCTTCTGGCGGAGAGCCTGTTATTGTAAAAGTAAAGGAAGGTGTTTTATTATGAGCATTGAATTTATCTATCCTGAATTTGAAGTAATCCGAAATGAAAGCCGATGTACTTCCTGCCGTATCTGCCAGAAACAATGTGCTAACGAAGTGCACTTTTACAATATTGAAACAAAACGAATGGAATGCGACGAAAGTAAATGTGTCAATTGCCACCGATGTGTTTCCTTCTGCCCTACAAGAGCCTTAAAAATAGTAAAAAGCGACTGCTCTTTCCGCGAAAATGCCAACTGGTCAGAAACTACTATGAAAGAAATCTACAAGCAGGCCAACAGCGGTGGTGTTTTGCTTTCTTCTATGGGAAATCCCAATCCTCTTCCAGTTTACTGGGATCGCATCTTAATCAATGCCTCTCAGGTAACCAACCCTCCTATCGATCCTTTGAGAGAACCTATGGAAACCAGAGTTTATCTTGGAAAAAAGTCTGAGAAGGTACACCGTCTTCCTGACGGAACTTTGGACTGCGAGCTTCCTCCCCAGTTGGAACTGTCTATGCCGGTAATGTTCTCGGCTATGAGCTATGGCTCCATCAGCTATAATGCGCATAAATCTCTTGCACTTGCCGCTAAAGAACTGGGCATTCTTTATAATACCGGAGAAGGCGGACTTCATGAAGATTTCTATTGTTATGGTGAAAATACAATCGTTCAGGTGGCATCCGGACGTTTTGGTGTTCATGAAAAATACTTAAAAGCAGGAGCCGGTATTGAAATCAAAATGGGACAGGGAGCAAAACCGGGAATTGGAGGACATCTTCCCGGAACAAAAATTATAGGAGACGTATCACGCACCAGAATGATTCCCGAAGGCTCTGATGCCATCTCGCCGGCGCCTCACCATGATATTTATTCTATTGAAGATTTGAGACAGCTCGTCTACTCTTTGAAAGAAGCAACCGAATATAAAAAACCGGTTATTGTAAAAGTAGCTGCTGTCCACAACATTGCGGCTATAGCCAGCGGAATTGCCAGAAGCGGTGCAGACATTATCGCTATCGACGGATTTCGGGGTGGCACAGGCGCAGCTCCCGCCAGAATCCGGGACAATGTAGGAATTCCTGTTGAAATTGCTTTAGCCGCAGTTGATCAGCGTCTTCGTGACGAGGGAATCCGGAATAACGTTTCTATTGTTGTAGGAGGCAGTATCCGAAATTCTGCCGACGTAATAAAAGCCATTGCTCTTGGTGCAGACGCCTGTTATATCGCCACCGCCGCTCTTCTTGCCTTAGGCTGCCATCTCTGCCGCACCTGCCAAAGCGGCAAATGTAACTGGGGAATCGCAACGCAGCGTCCTGAGCTTGTAAAAAGACTGAATCCGGAAACAGGAAGTCAGCGTCTCATAAATCTGATGAACGCATGGAATCATGAAATCAAAGAATTAATGGGCGGTATGGGAATTAACTCCATAGAAGCTTTACGTGGAAACCGTCTGATGCTGCGCGGCATCGGATTAACAGAAAAAGAACTTGAAATACTTGGTATCTCCCATGCAGGGGAATGCTAAAAAAATGAAAACAACGATTCGGAGGTGTGGTATAATATGAGAATCATTAATGCTGCAAACTTAAATTACAGAGTTCTGAATGAGGTACTGCGCAGAACAGACGATGATTGTATTATTGAAGGCTGCTGCGGCCAGAGGTTTATTGCTGCCGGCATGTCTGATAAAAATATTACTGTCAATGGAATTCCCGGAAACGCACTGGGCGCATATTTAAACAGTGCAAATATTACTGTAAAATCCAATGCACAGGATGCCGTAGGCGACACTATGAATGAGGGTAAAATCCTCATTTACGGCAATATCGGTGATGCTGCCGGATATGCCATGCGCGGCGGAAAAATTTACATACTGGGCAATGCCGGCTATCGTGCCGGAATTCATATGAAAGCGTATAAAGAAAAAAGTCCTGTTATGATCATCGGGGGCTGTGCCGGAAGCTTTCTTGGCGAGTATCAGGCCGGAGGAATTATTATCGTCCTTGGGTTTCACGAAAATAACAGACCGATTGTAGGTAATTTTCCGTGTACCGGAATGCACGGCGGTAAAATGTATCTGCGTGGCAGATGTGAAAATATCCGCTTTCCTGAGCAGGTAACTGCAAGACATGCAGCCCCGGAGGATTTAAAGGAAATCCACGAATACCTGTCCGAGTACTGTGCCGACTTCGGATATTCTATGGAAGAACTTTTATCTATTCCTTTTACAGTCATTACACCGGACAGTAAAAATCCTTATAAGCAGATGTATGTAGCAAATTAAAGGAAAGTAGGTAGACTTATGAAATATTCTAAAGAAGAAGTAATACAATATGTTCGGGAAGAAGATGTAAAATTCATCCGTCTTGCCTTTTGTGATGTATTCGGCAGGCAAAAAAATATCTCTATCATGCCCGCTGAGCTTCCGCGTGCTTTCGAATTCGGAATCGCCATTGATGCATCTGCCATAGCCGGCTTCAGCGATGAAGAACATTCTGATCTGTTTCTCCATCCAGATGCAGACACACTGATGCCTTTGCCGTGGAGACCGGAGCATGGCAGTGTAGTACGAATGTTTTGCGACATCACTTATCCGAATGGCAAAACATTTGAATGTGATACCCGCTCAATTTTAAAAAAAGCAATTCAAGATGCCGGTAATTCAGGATTTCGGTTCTTCTTTGGTGCAGAACAGGAATTTTACCTTTTTACTCTCGATGATAATGGAATGCCCACAAAAAAACCATATGATAACGCAGGCTATATGGATATTGCCCCGGAAGACCGGGGAGAGAATATCCGCCGTGAAATATGCCTGACTCTGGAACAAATGGGTATACAGCCTGAGAGCTCTCACCATGAAGAAGGACCAGGACAAAATGAAATTGATTTTCGCTATTCCGATCCACTGACTGCTGCCGATAATGCCATGACATTCCAAACTGTTGTAAAAACCGTTGCCGGGCGTAACGGTCTTTTCGCTGATTTCAGTCCAAAACCTCTGAAAAACAAACCGGGAAACGGATTTCACATCAATATTTCTGTAAAATCATCTGATAATAAAAACTATATGGATTATATAATTTCTTCTATTCTGGATAAAATTTCAGATATGACTGTATTTTTAAATCCATCAGAAAATTCTTATCAGCGCCTTGGCAGTAATAAAGCTCCAAAATATATTTCCTGGTCAGAAGAAAACCGTTCACAGCTTATCAGGGTTCCTGCTGCTGTCGGCATATATCAACGTGTAGAACTGCGTTCTCCGGATCCATCTTCAAATGCGTACCTGGCTTTTGCCTTGTTGATTTATGCAATTATGGACGGCATTAAAAATAAAGTGGAACTCCCACCCCCTTCTAATATAAACTTGTATAAAGCTGATGCTGCCACCTTGACAAAATTCAGACAACTTCCCTGTGATTTCAAATCCGCATATACTTTGGCCTCAAACAGTCCGTTTATAAAAGAGCATATACCAGATGCCATATTAAATATTTATGGCAATAAATAGTTAACTAATGAGGAAGGAGGGGGCAAATGAGTTTAAAAGAACGATTTTACAGCATACTCATCGTGTCTGCAACAGATAGTTTCACCTCTGCCTTGACTGACCTGGTTTCTGCAACGAGATACCGTCCCGTTCACAATGTTACAAGCATCAGTGCCGCCAAACGAATACTGGCTGAGAAAACTTTTGATTTTATTATTATCAACTCACCTTTATATGATGATACAGGTATTCGTTTTGCTATTGATATATGCACCGCAAAATCATCTGCCGTGCTGCTTTTACTAAAAAATGATATTCATGCTGATGTCCACGATAAAGTTGTTGAATATGGCATCTTTACTCTGTCAAAGCCCGTCTCAAAACCGACTATGCTGTACGCGCTTAACTGGATGGAAAGCGCCAGAGAAAGACTTAGACAATTAGAGAAAAAAACACTGTCCATTGAAGAAAAAATGCTCGAAATCCGTTTGGTCAACAAAGCAAAATGGTTTTTGATCACCGAACTCTCCATGAGCGAGCCTGACGCTCACCATTATATAGAAAAGCAGGCAATGAATCGCTGTATTACAAAACGAGTCATTGCCGAAGAAATCATTAAAACCTATACCTAATTTCTTTAATATATTAGTGTGGTGACATATCTTTATTTAAAACAACTGCGGCAGTCAGATTTTGACCACCGCAGTTATTTTAATATACTTTATCTTCCTGAAGAAATTTTGCTTTTCCGTCCTTTACCTCCACAATATTTACACTGCAGTTGGGAGGAACCTTTCCATGCCAAAAATTTTCTTTATCACAATACACATTCTGCAAAAGCGCCCGCACTGCACAGCCATGAGAAGAAATAAGAACGGTTTTATCAGAAAGTGCTTCTCTCCCTGTAATATCCTTCCAAAAATCCTCTGTCCGCTTTAAAATATCTTCTATATTTTCCCCGTTTTCCGGACGTTTGTATTCCAGAGGGCGGTGGAAGAATATTTCCATCTGCTTATGGGAAATATTCCCTGCCTCATCTTTAAACTGTGTGCCCTCCAAAGTTCCGAAATCAATTTCCTGAATTCTCTCGTCTGTTATCACAGGAATTTTTCTGTCTCCCAGAATGTACTCCGCTGTCTGCACTGCTCTTTTTAAAGGGCTGGAAAAACAGAGGTCAAAGGGCACATTCTGTAAGGCTTCCCCTGTTTTTTCTGCAAGGCGGACTCCCTCCTCTGCAAGAGGAATGTCCGCCCTTCCCTGCACTTTTCTGAGACGGTTCCACGCAGTCACGCCGTGGCGCACTACATAAAGCAGCATTAGCTTCTCAGCTCGATTCCAAGACCTGTAAGACCATTTAAGATTTTTTTCATCACTGCATTAATCTCACTCTCCTCCAGAGTCTTATCATGGTTACGGAAGACAACGGAGTAAGCCATAGATTTATAGCCTTCTTTAATCTGGCTTCCTTCATAAATATCGAAAAGCTCGTAGCTTTCCAGAATCTTTCCGCCTCTCTGCTCAAGTACTTCCTCAATCTGTCCTGCAAGCACTTCTCTTGGAACAACAAGACTTAAATCACGTGTCACAGCCGGATATTTTGCAATACCCGTAAACTTGTGAGCAAAGCCTGCAAATTCCAGAACAGCAAGAATATCAATCACTGCAATATATGCTTTATCACCGATTCCGTAATTATCCGCAACAGCAGGGTGTACTTCTCCAAGATATCCAATTACCTTGCCGCCATAGCACATATTTGCCTGTCTTCCCGGGTGAAGATATGTTTTTCCTGCATTCGGGTCGTATGTCACACGCTCTTTCATTCCGATTTTTTCGAAAAATTCCTCGCATACGCCCTTCATATCAAAGAAATCGCCTGCTCCGTACATTCCCAGAGTAAAGTGCATTCTCTCCTCCGGAAGCTCTGTAAGAGGAAGAGATTTCGGAAGATATACATTTCCAAGCTCGTAGAGACGAACGTCTTTATTTCTTCTATTGTAGTTTGTTGCAAGAGAAGTCAGCATACCGTTAATGGTAGTAGTACGCATAATGCTGTAATCCTCTCCAAGAGGATTGCTGATGGTAATTGCATTTCTGAGAGCATCTCCCTCCGGAATTAAAAGCTTGTCAAACACCTTCGGACTCTCAAAGGAATACGTCATTCCCTCAGAGAATCCACAGTATTCCGCCATGTCTCTTGCAATCTGCTCAATACGAAGTTTAAATGGGAGTTTACCTGTTGTTGCCTCACCTGTAGGAAGGGTAGTCGGAATCTTGTCATATCCGTAAAATCTTACGACTTCCTCTGCCACATCCGCCATGCAGTGAATATCCTGACGGAAGGTAGGCGCTACGATTTCATTTGTCTTTTCATCATATGCAAGCTCTACACGCGCAAGATAACCAAGCATCTCTTCTTCTGTAAGCTCTGTTCCTAAAAGCGCATTGATTCTTTCCGGCTCGAAAGGAACGCGCACCGGTTTTCTCGTCTCGCTGCATACATCTACCATGCCGCCTACAACTTCTCCGGCTCCAAGTTCTTCCATAAGCTGGCATGCTCTGTCAATGGCTGCCTGTGCATTATTTGGATCAAGACCTTTTTCGAATTTTCCGGAGGCATCTGTACGGAGACCTATTTTCTTGGAGGACAGACGGATATTTGTTCCGTTAAAGCAGGCTGCCTCGAAAAGAACGGTGTGCACCTCGTCTGTGATCATGGAATTTTCTCCACCCATAATTCCTGCAATACCTACCGGCTTTTTGCCGTCACAGATCATAAGAACAGAATCGTCCATCTCTCTTTCCTGTCCGTCAAGAGTAACAAATTTCTCACCCTTTGCAGCGCGGCGCACAACAATTTCTTTTCCTTCAATATGGTCAAGATCATATGCGTGCATTGGCTGACCGTACTCTTCCATGACATAATTTGTAATATCTACTAAGTTATTAATGGGACGGATTCCGTTTTTCGCAAGGTATCTCTGCATCCATTTTGGAGACGGTCCGATTTTTACATTTTTTACAACTCTTGCACAGTAACGTGTGCAGAGTTCCGGATCCTCTACTGTAACCTTAATATAATCCGAAGCATTTTCATCGTTTCCTGTTTCCGTTACTTCCGGAGGGCAGAATTTCTTATTGAAAGTAGCTGCTGCCTCTCTTGCGATTCCGAGAACCCCGTAACAGTCTACACGATTGGAAGTAATCTCATACTCGATCACTGCGTCGTTAAGGTCAAGAGCCTCCACTGCACTCGTTCCCACAACTGCATCTTCAGGAAAAATATAAATTCCGTATTCCGGAGCTTCCGGGTACATTTCTCTTGTACTTCCCAGCTCTTCAATCGAGCACATCATGCCGTAGGAATCGATTCCTCTCAGTTTTCCTTTTTTTATTTTCACACCGCCGGGAGCCGGTTTTCCATCGTGGCCTCCTGCCACACGGCCTCCGTCAAGGACAACCGGAACTTTATCTCCCTCTTTTACGTTTGGAGCTCCTGTCACAATTTGTACAGTCTCATCTCCTACATTTACCTGGCAGATAATAAGTTTATCCGCATCCGGGTGACGCTCGATTTTTTCAATCTGTCCGATTACGATTTTTTCAAGATCTGCGTCAAGCTGTACATATCCTTCTACTTTTGTACCGGACAGTGTCATTGCATCTGTATACTCCTGAGCTGTCACATCAAGCTCCGGAACGTATTTTTTAATCCATGATAATGAAGTATTCATTTTCTCAATTCCTTCCGTTAATTATTAAAACTGTTTCAAGAATCTAATGTCATTTTCGTAAAGAAGTCTCATATCGTCAATTTCATATTTCAGAAGAGCAATACGCTCAAGACCTACGCCAAAGGCAAATCCTGTATACTCTTCCGGATCGATTCCGCACATACGAAGTACATTTGGATGAACCATACCGCAGCCAAGAATTTCAATCCATCCGGAACCTTTACAGAAACGGCATCCTTTTCCTCCGCATTTAAAGCAGGAAACATCTACTTCTGCGCTTGGCTCTGTAAATGGGAAGTGATGTGGCCTGAATTTTGTCTTTGTCTCCGGTCCGAACAGCTCCCTTGCAAACTCCTGAAGAGTACCCTTTAAATCTGCAAATGTTACATTTTTATCAATTACAAGACCTTCTATCTGGTGGAAGGATGGAGAATGTGTTGCATCTACCTCATCAGAACGGAACACTCTTCCCGGTGCAATCATACGAATAGGAAGCTTGCCTTTTTCCATTGTACGTGCCTGCACAGGAGATGTCTGGGAACGAAGCAGAATCGAATCATTAATAAAGAAAGTATCCTGTTCATCACGCGCCGGATGATCTTCCGGAATGTTTAATTTTGTAAAGTTATAATCTGCATACTCCACTTCCGGACCTTCTACAACCTCATAACCCATACCAATGAAGATACGCTCTACTTCCTCAAGGGCAATGGTATTTGGGTGACGATGTCCTATTTTTGCTTTTTTAGCAGGAAGCGTTACATCAATTACCTCTGCTTTCATTTTCTCTTCCCGGAGCGCTGCTTCCAGCTTTGTTTTGGATGCTTCTAAAAGTCCTTCAATTTTTGTTCTTGTCTCATTGACAAGCTGCCCTACCTTTGGACGATCTTCTGCCGCAACATCTTTCATTCCTTTTAAAATTGCTGTCAGCTCTCCTTTTTTACCGAGATATGCCACACGCACATCGTTAAGAGCTTCCAGATTATGAGAATTTTCAATTCTCTCTCTGGCGCTGTCCGCCAGCGCCTGAAGTTTTTCTTTCATATCCATGACTGTATTTCTCCTTTTTGTGAAATTAAAAAAAAATCCTGCTTGCAGGATTCGCCGCCTGCGGCGGGTCACTTTAGTGACATATTTCTTTTCCGCCGCAGTGCGCTCCTGCGCGGAGCGTTTTTTGTTTACCAGGAAAGTCCCTGGTAAATAAAAAAGCTCCGCCCCAAAAGGGACGAAGCGTCATTCCGTGGTACCACCCTGATTCCTGCTTATAAAGCAGGCTCTCTGTCTGTTTAACGCACAGTATCGTCATTTCCTACTATTGTTTCAGAAATGCAGCTCCAGTGGGAAATTCAAGAATTATCTGAACTCAAGGAAGCTTTCAGCCGGTGACTCCCTCTCTCTGATAGAAAATAATTCTCTGTAACACTTTCAAAGCCTTTGTTTATCTGATTTTCACTCTTTACTATGCCACAACAATTATTTCGTGTCAAGTCCTTTTTCGTCCTCTTTTCCTCTTTCTCTGTTTAACATATCCCTCACAGAAGCCTGGGCTTTTCGAAACTCCGTTTCAAAATATGCGTTTATCTCTGCTCCGTAAAGCATCAGATTCATACACACATACATCCAGAGCATCACAAGGATCAAAGCGGTAAGATTTCCATATGTATTACTGAAACCGGGAAAAATCTCAAAATACAGAGAAAAAAAGTAGGAAAAAGCAGACCAGGCAACAGCTGTAATAAAAGCTCCCGGAACCTGGCTTTTAAACGTAGCTTTTCGGTTGGGAAGCACCTTGTAAAGAACAAGAAACACAAGAAACAAAACGCTGAACACAAGAAACGTTCTTGCCCCCAAAACCCTTGCAATAATCCGTCCCAGAAAAGGCACGTACTTTGCAGCCATTGACTGAATGCCATTTCCAAGCACAAGAAGAATCAAACTGACAATCAGTGCTATCACAAATAAAAGTGTATAAAATACGGCGTATATTCTGGTAATCAGCCAGTTACGTGTCTCCTTCACATGATAGATGGTGTTCAGTCCATTTGTCATGGACTGAAGTCCTTTTCCCGCAGACCACAGTGCAATCACTGCCGAGATGGGAACAATAGCAGAACTTCGCCTGTAAACATCTGCCACTATATCCAACACAAAGCTTTGAAGATTTTGAGGAACAAATCCGATAATAGCATCCCGCATTGTGTTATATGTAAGCGGGGTATACCGTATCAGCGTAGTAAGAAAAAGTACAAAGGGAATAAAGGACATAATAAGGAAGTATGCAGACTGCGCCGCATACGCCCCAATATGATCCCTCTTCACTCTTTCTATAAAACCAAAAAGTCTCTTTATAAGACTATGTCTTTCTTTTTTCTCTTTCATTTTCAAACTCCTGCATTACGCGCTTAAATCTCCTCTCTGTCTGTATCATACCATGCTTCCCCGCTTCTGACAAGTTTTACCATGTCTGGCTGATTTCTATCTCACGAAAAAAATACATAAGAATTTCCTCCCAGGTATATCCCTCCTCCGCCATCTTGCCCGCCGCAGTCTGGCTCATACCAACACCGTGCCCGTATCCGCCTCCGCGAATCAAAAATCCCTTTTCTGTTTCCTCTATAGTAAAATATGCACTTGGGAGAAGGCTGCCTCCATTTTTCTTCTCTTTTTCTTTCCCTGCGAAAATTTTCTGATCCGGAGCAAGAAACGAACGAATTTCATATTCGTTTGCCACCTCTCCGTCTCCGCCTTCTGTATGAACACGAAGCCTTGTCACTGCGCCGCTCTCGCTTTTCCCTGTCACCTCAAGTCCCGTAAGCCTGCCTTTGCACCCCTCTATATTTTGTGCCCGCTGTTCTATCATATTTCGGGAAATCTCCGTCTCCCAGCTTCTCCAGGGTTCTTCCTCATCAAAGCTGCAATCTACGCTTTTTAAATACGGGGCCGCGCTTTTTGCACCCCATATTTCGTCTGTACTTGTCATTCCTGCGGATGTTGAAAAATAATATGCCTCTATCGGTTCTCCCCGCTGACTTAAAATTCTTCCTTTTGTTTCTTTTACTGCCTGTGTTGCGTTTGCCTCCCTACCGATATTGTTATATACCTGATAATTTACACTGTCATCTACATCCGCTCCATAAGCTTCCAGTTTTTTCTCTTTTATCTGCTTCCATGCATAGGTTCTGGCGCATACTGCCTGCGCCTTTAATGCTTCCAAAGGATAAGAAGAAGGCATTTCACTCGGTACAACCGATTCCAGATAGGTTTCCAGAGGAAGGGTGTTTACAATAAGAAAGCCTTCCGGTTTTTTTGTGATTTTTATAGTTCCTCTGTAAACCGGAGCACCTTGCTCTCTTTTCACAGAAGAAATACGGATTCCTTCTGTTCCTCCTTCAAATGTACAGCTTAACTCTTCCTCCCCACCTGTTTCCCCGCCAAAAACATACTCCTGCCCCTGCCAGGAAAGGCTCACGCTCGGGTGATAGTAAGATTGGTATTCCGAATCCATAATCAGCACCCGAATCAGTGGTTCTTTCTTATCTGTATTCATGGCATACGCCGTGTCAAGAAGCAGCAGCCAAAGAAGAAGGATTAAAAATATTTTCTTTTTTCCATAAAAAAATCTGATTTTCTTCATACTATATTGTATGAAGGAAATCAGACCTTATATGCTTCTTTTTGTCTGCTTATTTTATGTAAAAGCGATATGATGTTACAGAATGGTACATTTCTCCAGCTTCCAGAATCGGAGAATGGAAGGCTTCCTCATTAACTGCATTAGGCTCCACCTGTGTCTCCAGACAGAAACCGTTCCGTTTTTCGTATGTATGTCCGTTTTTACCTGCTTCATTTTCAATAAAATTGCCGGCATAAAACTGTACGCCCGGACAATCTGTGGAAACGCTCATAGCAATACCTGTCTCCTGGCAAAAAGCTTCTGCAATATGACGTACATTTCCCGGTGCATAATTATCTGTCACAAAGTTATGGTCATATCCGCCTGTAAACTGAAGCTGTTCAAAGTCCGCATCAATGTCCTGTCCAATTTCCTTCATTTTAAGGAAATCCATAGGCGTTCCCTCTACGGAAGCATTTTCCCCTGTAGGAATGGAATGGCTGTCACATACCGGATTATACGCATGAGCATGAATACAGAGTTTCTGGTTTAAAACATCACCGCTTCCTTCTCCTGCAAGATTAAAGTAAGAATGATTTGTCATATTGGCAACCGTATCCTCATCGCAAATTCCGCTGTAACAAATTTTCAGTTCATTTTCCTCTGTAAATTCAAATTTCACAGAAATACGAAATTCTCCCGGGAAACCATTCTCTCCATCCGGACTGATTCTTGAAAATGTAATGCTGTTTTTCTCCTGGGAAAGTGCAAGAACAGACCATATTTTTTTCTCAAATCCATCAGGACCGCTATGCAGATTATTTCCATTTTCGTTTTGCGGAAGAACAACTTCTTTTCCCAAAATAGAAAATTTTGCTCCTGCAATACGATTTCCGCTCCGTCCGATTGTAGCTCCGAAAAAGCACCCGTTTTCTTCGTACTGTTCCACATTGTCATATCCGAGCACAACATCCGTAAGCTTTCCCTCTCTGTCCGGCACACATAATTTTACGAGAATCGCACCAAACTGTGAAACCTCTGCATACGCACCTGATTTATTCTCCAAACGATAAATGGAAATTTCCTCTCCTGTAGAAAGTTCTCCAAACTTTCTTTCTGAAACGCTCATTTCTTATCTCCTCCTCTGTTGGTTTTATGTAAAAGAAAAGAGCCTGCAGGCTCTTATTTTTTCAGCAGTCCCAGAATGCCGTTCCCTTTCTTTTGACGCCTAGCCTAAGCTAGGTGGGTATCCTCAACATACCTTCTGCCTTCCACGACGAGAGGCCTGACATCCGGCATGCGATGTTGGATTCCCATGATGTCAATGTAGGTTCAAAAATAAAAGGGGTGTCGCACATTCCAGGATTTCCTTTTCTGCCCTTTATTATACTCTAGTGTATGTTGTTTTTCAACAGAAAATACAGATTTTTTTATTTTATTTTCAAAATAGAGAGAACAGTTTGAGGCATATCCGAAGCCTCCACTACACAATTATGAAGAACAGGGGCTGTACGGATTTCCTCCACCGCTCTCGGAACAGGAACCTCTGAAATGTCACAGAGACGATCGATCAAAGCAAAATCTTCTTCCTCCCCGGAAAGTTCTGTCACTGCCCCCATCACGCTTCTTGCAAATTTATACGGGCTTGCCGTAGAAGCGATGATAACCGGTGTATCATCTCCCGAATCCTTTCTATATTTTTCATATACACCTGAGGCAACCGCTGTGTGTGTATCCAGGATATAGCCGCTTTCCTTATACACATGATGAATCGTTTCTGCTGTCTCCTCTTCTGTACAGTAATTTCCATAAAAATCTGCAAGCGCTTCCCGCATTTTTTCTGTTATGGTATAAGAACCGCCTGACGACAGCTCCTCCATAAGCTTTCTGCACACAGAGGCATCCTCACCTGCAATCCGATAAATCAAACGCTCCAGGTTGCTGGAAATCAAAATATCCATAGACGGAGAGTTTGTAAGGATAAACTCTCTTCTTCTGTCATACGTTCCTGTAGAAAAGAAATCATACAGAACCTTATTTTCATTAGAAGCACAGATAAGCTTATTTACAGGAAGCCCCATTTCCTTAGCATAAAAAGCAGCAAGTATATTTCCGAAATTCCCGGTGGGAACTGCGATATTTACTTTTTCCCCGCTCTGAAGACTTCCCTCTCCTACAAGAGAGGCATACGCATACACATAGTATACAATCTGAGGAACCAGTCTTCCGATATTGATGGAATTGGCAGAAGAAAACTGAAATCCCGCTTTGTTAAGCGTTTCTTTCATATCTTTATCGTTAAACATTTTTTTGACAGCCGTCTGCGCGTCATCAAAATTCCCGGTAATCCCTACGACATATGTATTCTTGCCTTTTTGTGTTACCATCTGTTTTTCCTGAACGGGACTGACTCCGTTCTTTGGATAAAATACGATGATTTTTGTTCCCGGAACATCTGCAAAACCTGCCATAGCCGCTTTTCCCGTATCTCCTGATGTGGCAGTTAAAATCACAATTTCATTTTCTATATGGTTTTTTCCTGCCGCCGTTGTCATAAGATGGGGAAGAATGGAAAGAGCCATATCCTTAAAGGCAATCGTCGCTCCGTGAAACAGCTCCAGATAATATTTCCCGTCTGCTTTGCGAACAGGCGCAATTTTTTCTGTATCAAACTTGGAATCGTATGCTTTCGCAATACATTTTTTGAGTTCTTCTTCTGTAAAATCTGTAAAAAAGCGGCTCATTACTTCAAATGCCACTTCCTGATAAGACATTTTTGCAAGCTCTTCTACCGGTACGTCAAGCTTTGGAATCACTTCCGGCACAAACAGCCCTCCGTCCGAAGAAAGTCCTTTTAAAATTGCAGATGAAGCCGTGATTCCTTTTTCTGTTCCTCTTGTACTTTTATATAAAACCTCCACCATGATTCCCGCCTTTCCTTTCTGTTTTTCAATGTGTCTCATTATACCATGCTCTTTCACAAAATACCACACTAAATTGTAAAAAAGTATACATCAAAGAAAAAATCTGTGGCAAAACAAAAGACAGGATGCATATCCCGTAAATACGCTCCTGTCTTTTCCCCTTAAATTATTTCATATCCACCAGCTCAGATACGGAAGAACGTGTCTCCTGTTCCCCTGCCGGCTCTTCTCCCTCTTCCGGATAAGTGTAAAATTCATGTACTCCATATTTAAAAAGACGCTTTAAATCCTTTTCAAACCAGGCAATATTGTGTTTTTCCGCCGCTGATTTCTGGATAAAGAACAAGGCTCCCTCTGAATAATCCACACCTTCCAGTGCCTGCTTCACTGCCTCTTTTGTTTCCTCCGTCACCGTCACTTCATTAATTCTGCCATCGTATACAGGAGAAAACTGAGGAACTCCATTTACATATTCCCATACAACTTCAGATACGCTGTCAGGAAATCCTTCATGTTTTACGCGATTCATAATCACATTGGCAATTAAAATTCTTCCCTTAATATCTTCTGTACCGGCCTCTGCTTCCACAATACGAAGCAGCGTGTCATAATCCTCATCGGACATTATTTTCGGCGTCTGTGCGTAGCTGCTTGCTTTCGAACTGAAAGTATCAATGGTATTTTCCATAGAAGCGCTTACGTCCAGCGCCACAGTACCTTCTTCAATATGCTTTACTCTCTGTCCCACCATGACTTCTTCACAGGATGTACCAATCCTGTTTATGGTGCTTCCCGGAGCTGGCGTCTCCCTTATTCCCGATACCACTCCCGCAATTCCGGAAGGCAGATATGATTCTGCTTCCATTTCTTCAGCAGAAACTTCTTTCTCTTCTGCATCAGAAGCTGCATACACCTGACTTCTGGCATCCAAAGGAAATACATTTGAGCCGATAATAATAGCAACTGCCAGAAACGCCCAAGCTGTAAGAATGGTGAAACTGCGTACAGAATCTCCCGGGAAAGTTCCTTTCTTTTCTCTTTCTGTAAGATTCACATTTTTTCTCTTTTCTTTCATACCTCTTATTCCTTGCATTTTTCTTTATTTTGTAACATTTTTGTAATGTATAAGAAAATTATATTTAATACATGCCTTTCTGTCAAGTTTTTTTTCTGTTTTTCGTAAAAATAAAAGGAATTCCCTGCGTACCTGATTATTATAAGCAGATACCGCAGGGAAGGTCAAGAATATTTGTTCGTGTTCTTACAACAGGATTTTTGCCAGTAAAACAACATCCGGCAAATCCCGGCAAAATTTTACCGATTATTAATAGAAGCTATCAAAGCGTCAATGGAAGCATGGATAATATCTGCGTGAATGCCCGCTCCCCATGCCATTGTTCCGTCTGGCTTGCGGATTCCCACATATGCAATCGCGCGGGAACTGGAACTTTCGTCAAGGGCATGTTCCTGATAAATCTCCAGCTGGTATTTCAGTTCATACGCCTTTTTCAGGGCATTACTTACTGCGTCAAGACGGCCGTTTCCTTCGGCCTCTGTCACGGTCACTTTGCCATTAAAAGAAGAAGTCACCTGTGTTGTAATGCCTCCGTTTTTCTGCTGGAAATGCACTTCCAGAATCTCATACGGTTCTTTTGTATTTTCGAAGGTCTTTTTAAATAAGCTGAAGATTTCATCTGGATGAAGTTCCTTGTGACTGTGATCGGAAACTGCCTTGGCAGCATATCCCATTGCTTCCCGCATTTTCGCCGGAAGGTTCAGTCCGAACTTTGTCTCCAGAATATATCCAACACCGCCCTTTCCTGACTGGCTGTTGATGCGGATTACATCCGCGTCATAATTTCTTCCCACATCTGTGGGGTCAATAGGCAGATACGGAACATTCCAGTGATCCATATCTTTTTCTTCTCTCCAGTGCATTCCTTTTGCAATGGCATCCTGATGGGAACCGGAAAAAGCAGCAAAAACAAGGGCTCCGCTGTATGGACTTCTCTCGTCTACCTTCATTCCGGTACAGTTTTCGTAAACCTCACAAATATGAGGCATATCGGAAAAATCAAGGTTGGGTTCTACCCCCTGAGAATACATATTCATCCCAAGCGTTACAATATCCACGTTTCCTGTACGCTCCCCATTTCCGAAAAGAGTTCCTTCAATACGATCTGCTCCTGCAAGAAGTCCCATCTCAGAATCTGCCACTCCGCAGCCACGGTCATTATGAGGGTGAAGAGATACGATCACATTTTCTCTGTATTTCATATTTTCGCACATATATTCTATCTGACTTGCGTAAACATGCGGCATGGAATGCTGTACTGTAACCGGAAGATTAATAATGCATTTATTTTCCGGTGTAGGCTGCCACACATCAAGAACTGCGTTGCATACTTCAAGTGCATATTCCGGCTCTGTTCCTGTGAAGCTTTCCGGGCTGTACTCAAACTGGAAATTTCCTTCTGTCTCTGCAGCCAGCTTTTTCAGAAGAGCTGCCCCCTCCACTGCGATTTTTAAAATTTCTTCTTTTGATTTTTTAAACACCTGTTCTCTCTGTGCAACAGAGGTGGAATTATATACATGTACAATAGCTTTTGGAGCGCCCTTTACTGCCTCAAAAGTTTTGCGTATAATGTGCTCCCTCGCCTGAGTGAGAACCTGTATCGTCACATCTTCCGGAATTAAGTTCTGCTCAATCAGGGTGCGGAGAAATACATACTCTGTCTCCGATGCAGCAGGGAAGCCCACTTCAATTTCCTTAAATCCAATTTCTACAAGGAGCTTGAAAAATTCGATTTTCTGATCCAGACTCATAGGAATCACAAGTGCCTGATTCCCATCCCGAAGATCAACCGAACACCAGATTGGCGCTTTGTCTACATACTCCTTTTCTGCCCATTTCATACACTTTACCGGCGGCATATGATATTGTCTTTTATATTTTCCTGCATTCATCATTTCTTTTTCCTCCATTTCTCATTCCGGAAAAATCCGTATAGGATTTTTCAGATCGGAAGAGCA
>UQJE01000013.1 GCA_900541345.1 uncultured Blautia sp. | reverse complement strand
AAAAAATAAAAACGGAGAAGGAGGGATTTGAACCCTCGCGCCGGTTACCCGACCTATACCCTTAGCAGGGGCACCTCTTCGGCCTCTTGAGTACTTCTCCAGACTCCGAACTTTCAATTATTATGAAATTCGACTGCGCTCTATCCGAAACGCATTATTGATTATACATAAGCTTTACCCTATTGTCAACCTATTTTTTACATTTATTTAAAATTATTTTGTTTTTTATTCTTTTACAGAGAAATCAGGCGCAGATACCTGTAAATATCTGCGCCTTTCCTGCTCAAATAACAGCTGATAAACAGATTATATTTCTATAATCCCTCGTTTAATCCCAGCCCCCGTTTTCTTTGATGGTTTCTTCTATTCGCCTTTTTACTTCCGCTGCAATCTCTACTGTATTCATATCTTTATATTCCTCGTAATACATAGGCGTCAGAAAATGGACCTGGACCTTCAGTTTCTCAATAGAACCTGTATCAAATGCTTTATAAGAATCCAACAATGCCACGGGAATAATCGGACATTTTGATTTTGTAGCAGCTTTAAAACTACCGCCCTTAAACTCCTGCGGATGATTTCCCTGTTTGCTTCTTGTGCCTTCCGCAAAAATGAGATAGTTTCTGCCTGATTTTACCTCTTTTGTTACATTCAATATTACCTGCATGGACTGTTTTATATCTTCCCTGTCAATAATAAATGCCTTCATACAGGCAAAGACCTGCTTTAAAAAGGGTACGTCTGCAACTTCTTTTTTAGCTACAACAGAAAAGGGAACCGGACATACCTGGAGAATCGCAAGAACATCAAATAAGCCCTGATGATTCGGAAAAAACATAAAACCATTCTCTTTCGGTATGTTTTCCACACCATGTGCCTCTATCTCGAGATTTCCTCCCCATATTGCCCGTCTGTCAATATACTTTAAGACTTCATATCGTTCTTCTTCTGTATAATTATCAACATGAGCTGCACACCAGCAGAGTTTAAACCAGCCATAAGGAACGAAAAAAAGATTTTTTAATACCATAAGAAGGATTCTTTTCATTTTATTTATCTTCCTCCTGATCAAGCCAGTTTCCCGGCTATTCTTTCTTCATATCCTGGATTTTTCTTAATAAAAGTATCGTAAGCCACTGTATAGTCTTTATAAGTATCGGTTGTCATAAATTTTGCATACTCATCAGCCGCTGCCTGACTCATTTCTTCTGTTATTTCAGAAGGAGCAAACACATAATATTTGTTATCTTTTTCTTTTACCATATAAGTTGCAATACACGGATACTCCTGCTCATTTTCCAAAACAAGATTATATCGTATGTATACATATGTATATTTCTTGTTTTTCGTGAGCACTTCACAGTCGTTAATTTTAACTTTGCTTACATTATGAGCTTTATAATATTTTATTGTAGCGTCAATTTCCTCCTGAAGTTCCTTCGGTACTTTTTTCTCTGTATCGTAGCACTTCTTCATATCTTTCTCTTTACACTCAACACCGGACTTAATAAGAGCTTCTACAACTCCCTCCGGTGTTTTATGGCTGACGCCGCAGCCTTTTACTCCCAAAACAATCAAAAGAATAAGAAGCAGGACAGCGCCTCCTGCCAGAATATAATTACTGTTTGCTATGAAAGCGCTTTTTCTCTTCTTTCTTTTCCTGCTTTTGCTTTGCGTTCTGGGTCTGCTGCCGTTTCTATTGACGTTTTTATTTCCTGATGCTGTCATGATTCTTTTGTTTCCCCTTCAATACCATCGGAATTTTCTTCCTCTTTGCCTGCCTCTTCTTCCTTTTCTCTTACCTTGGCTACACTGGCAACTGTAATTCCTTCCTGAAGGTTCATAAGCTTCACTCCGGAAGTAATTCGTCCAAGAATCGAAATATCTGAACACTGCAGACGAATAATAATGCCTTCTGTTGTGATTATCATAATTTCATTTTCTTCGTTTACAGCTTTCGCCCCTACTACATTTCCGGTTTTTTCTGTGATTTTATAACATTTTACACCTTTTCCGCCCCTGTTCTGACAAGTAAACTCACTGATGCTTGTTCTCTTGCCCATTCCGTTTTCAGAGACAACAAGCAGGTAATATCCCTGAGAATTCAGCTGCATGGCAACTACTTCATCTCCATCCGACAGATTCATTCCGCGGACACCCATAGAACTTCTTCCTGTGCTTCTTACATCTGTCTCTTTAAAACGGATACACTGACCGTCTTTTGTCACAAGAATAATATCTTTCTTATTATCTGTTGCCTTTACTTCGATCAGCTCATCATCATCTCTTAAAATAATAGCTGCAAGACCTGTTTTACGCACATTCATATAATCCTGAATCGGCGTTTTCTTCACAAGTCCTTTCTTTGTTGCCATCATAAGATAATGTCCCGGCTCAAATTTGCTGATTGGAATCACAGAAGTAATCCGCTCTCCCGGCATGAGCTGAAGAAGATTGATAATTGCAGTTCCTCTTGCTGTTCTTCCTGCCTCCGGAATCTCATATGCCTTCAGTCTGTATACCCTTCCTGTGTTTGTAAAGAACATAAGATAATGATGGGTCGTCGTCATAAGAAGATCTTCAATAAAATCATCTTCAAGAGTCTGCATTCCTTTGATTCCTCTTCCGCCTCTGTTCTGGCTTCTGAAATTGTCTACCGTCATTCTCTTAATATAACCAAGCTTTGTCATTGCAATGACTGTATTTTCTTTCGGAATCAAGTCCTCTGTTGTAATATCATAAACATCGTATCCAATAGAGGTTTTTCTATCGTCCCCGTATTTTTCGGAAACAGCCAGAATTTCTTCACGAATCACACGAAGAAGCAGTGTTCTGTCTGCAAGAATCGCCTCGTATTTACGGATTTTTTCCATAAGCTCTGCGTATTCCGCCTCCAGTTTTTCTCTTTCCAGACCTGTAAGAGCACGAAGACGCATATCAACAATCGCCTGCGCCTGTGCTTCTGTAAGTTCAAAACGGGCAATCAGCTCCTGTTTTGCAGCCTGTACATTCTGAGAACCTCTGATAATACGAATTACCTCATCAATATTATCAAGAGCTTTTAAAAGTCCCTCTAAAATATGCGCTCTTTCTTTTGCCTTATTCAAATCGTATTTTGTTCTTCTTGTCACAACCTCTTCCTGGTGTGCAAGATAGTATTTAAGCATTTCCTGAAGATTTAAAACCTTCGGTTCCAGACTTCCGTGATTTGGAATCAGGGAAAGCATGATTACACCGAATGTATCCTGAAGCTGCGTATGCTTATAAAGCTGATTCAATACAACGTTTGCATTTGCATCTCTTCGAAGATCGATGCAGATACGCATACCTTCACGGCTTGAATGGTCATTCAGATCCACAATTCCATCTATTTTCTTATCGCGCACAAGCTCTGCAATCTTGCTTATCAGCCTTGCTTTGTTTACAAGATACGGAAGCTCTGTCACGATAATTCTTGATTTTCCATTTGGAAGCGTCTCTATATTTGTCACTGCGCGGACTCTTATTTTGCCGCGCCCTGTGCGGTACGCCTCCTCAATCCCTCTTCTTCCCAGAATCGTTGCACCGGTAGGAAAATCCGGGCCTTTTACAATTTCCAAAAGCTCTTCTATTGTTGTCTCTCTGTCTTCTTCAATGATGTTATCAATAATTTTTACGACAGCAGAAATAACCTCCCGAAGATTATGAGGAGGAATATTTGTCGCCATTCCAACCGCAATACCTGATGTACCATTTACAAGAAGGTTCGGGTATCTGGACGGGAGCACAGCAGGTTCTCTCTCTGTCTCGTCAAAGTTTGGCTGGAAATCTACAGTATCTTTATTAATATCTGCAAGCATTTCCATAGAAATCTTGCTTAAACGCGCCTCTGTATATCGCATGGCAGCCGCACCGTCGCCATCGACAGAACCAAAATTTCCGTGTCCGTCAACAAGCGGATACCTAGTGGACCACTCCTGAGCCATATTGACAAGCGCTCCGTAAATAGAACTGTCTCCATGCGGATGATACTTACCCATTGTATCACCCACAATACGCGCACATTTACGATGGGGCTTATCGGGACCGTTATTTAACTCTATCATGGAATACAGAACACGTCTCTGTACAGGTTTCAGACCATCTCTTACATCCGGCAGCGCACGGGAGGCAATTACACTCATGGCATAGTCGATGTAAGAATCTTTCATTGTTTTTTCCAAATCCACCTCGTGGACTTTGTCAAAAATATTTTCTTCCATTTTCTGTTCTCCTGATTAAATATCGAGATTTTTTACAAATCTTGCATTTTCTTCTATAAATTCACGCCTTGGTTCTACCTTATCTCCCATCAGTGTGGTAAAGGTCAGATCTATTTCTGATGTTGCTGCCTCGTCCATTGTCACGCGAAGCAGAATCCTTTTTTCCGGATCCATTGTTGTTTCCCAGAGCTGTTCTGCGTCCATCTCTCCCAAACCTTTGTAACGCTGGATTTTGTTATTTCCATCGCGTCCGATTTCTGTGAGAATCGTGTTCAGTTCATTATCATCGTAGGCATACCATACCCTTTTATTTTTCTCCACCTTATAGAGAGGCGGCTGTGCAAGGTATACGTATCCCTGTCTGATAAGTTCCGGCATAAAACGATATAAAAATGTGAGAAGAAGCGTTGCAATATGCGCTCCGTCCACATCGGCATCTGTCATAATGATAATCTTATGATAGCGAAGCTTTGTAATATCAAAATCTTCGTGGATTCCTGTTCCGAAAGCAGTGATCATTGCCTTTATTTCCGCATTGGAATAGATTTTATCAAGACGGGCTTTTTCTACATTCAAAATTTTCCCTCTGAGAGGAAGAATTGCCTGCGTTGCACGATTTCTTGCTGTTTTTGCAGAACCTCCGGCAGAATCACCCTCAACAATGTAAATTTCACAGTTTTCCGGATTTTTGTCAGAACAGTCTGCCAGTTTTCCGGGAAGAGACATTCCGTCAAGGGCAGATTTACGTCTTGTAAGATCACGGGCTTTTCTTGCCGCTTCCCTTGCTCTCTGGGCAAGTACGGATTTTTCTACTGTCACTTTTGCAACAGAAGGATTCTGCTCCAGGAAAATTTCAAGCTGTCTGCTGACAATGCTGTCTACCGCACCTCTCGCTTCGCTGTTTCCCAGTTTCTGCTTTGTCTGTCCCTCAAACTGCGGATTTTCTATTTTCACACTTACGATTGCTGTAAGTCCCTCTCGAATATCATCTCCGCTTAAATTCGGTTCACTGTCTTTGAGCAGCTTATTTTTTCTGGCATAATCATTAAAGGTTTTTGTGATGGCGTTTCGAAATCCCATAATATGAGTTCCGCCTTCCGGAGTGTTGATATTATTTACAAATCCATAGCTGTTCTCTGTGTAAGAATCGTTGTGCTGCATAGCAACCTCAACAATAACACCGTCTTTTTCGCCCTCACAGTATATGATTTCCGGATACAGCGCCTCTTTGCTCTTGTTAAGATACTGTACAAATTCCTGAATGCCGCCCTCGTAATGGAAAGTCTTTTCTCTTTCCATTTCTGCTCTTGTATCCTTCAGAATAATTTTCAGCCCCTTTGTAAGAAATGCCATCTCACGAAGACGCTGTTTTAAAACATCGTAATCATATACGGTTTCTTCGAATATTTCTTTATCCGGTAAAAAAGAAACCATTGTTCCTGTTTTTTCCGGCTCACAGGTATCTATCACTTTCAGAGGATATATGGTTTTTCCTCTCTCATATCTCTGTCTGTATACCTGTCCTTCTTTGTAAATCGTAACCTCAAGCCATTCTGACAATGCATTTACTACAGATGCTCCTACTCCGTGAAGACCGCCAGATACCTTGTATCCTCCTCCGCCGAATTTACCGCCCGCATGAAGAATCGTAAATACAACCTCCACTGCCGGAATTCCTGCCTTATGATTAATTCCTACCGGGATTCCCCTTCCGTCATCTGTGACAGTGATGGAGTTATCCGGATTAATTGTAACATTTATTTCTTTACAGAAGCCTGCCAGAGCCTCATCTACTGCGTTGTCTACAATCTCATATACAAGATGATGAAGTCCTCTGCTAGATGTGCTGCCAATATACATACCCGGTCTTTTCCGTACTGCTTCCAGTCCCTCCAGAATCTGGATTTGGTCTGCTCCGTACTCCGTGTTTTCTCCGCCCATTTTATTCCTCCTGTCATATCTATTTCAACCGGCAGCTCCACTCTGCTGCCCCTTCGTTAAGACACAATAATACTAATTTATTATAGCACAAAAACCTTTTATTTTCCAATGAAATAAAAAAAGAATCCTGCAGGCAGGATTCTCCGCCCCCGACAGCTTATTTATCTTCTGTCGGAGGATTTCTTTATTTCTTATGTTTTATTTTTTATCTATCAGATACTGGTAAACATCACGTTTTGTCATTCCTCTGTCTTTTGCTACCATCTTCATTGCTTCTTTTCTGGAAATACCCTTTTCTTCGTATTGCCTCATATGCTCCTCTATGGGAATGATGTCCCAGGAAGCCTGGGCTTCTTTTTCCATTTCCTGACGGCTTTTCCCCTGAATGACAAGAACGCACTCTCCAAGCGGCTTTTCTTTGCTGTAATAGTGAATAAGCTCTTCTATTGTTGTCTGAAAAGCTGTTTCGTGTTTTTTTGTAAGCTCACGGCAAAGCGTCATCTTTCTGTTTCCAAGAGCCTGCAACAAATCTCCCAGCGTTTTTACAAGCTTATGGGGCGCTTCATAAAGAATCATCGTTCTCGTTTCATTTTTTAATTCTTCCAGAACTGACTGTCTCTCCTTTTTCTCCATAGGAAGAAACGCTTCAAAAGCAAACCTTCTTGTGGGAAGCCCGGAAAGAGTGAGGGCTGTAATACACGCCGCCGGTCCGGGAAGGGATGTAACAGGGATTCCCGCCTCATAACACATAGCAGTCAGTTCCTCTCCCGGATCGGAAATTCCCGGAGTTCCCGCATCTGTAATAAGGGCAATATTCTCCCCTGCGAGCATTTTTTCCACAAGAAAATGTCCTTTATCTATTTTATTGTACTCATGATAGCTTGTCATAGGCGTTTTTATCTGGAAATGATTAAGGAGCTTAATGCTGTTCCTTGTATCTTCCGCTGCAATTAAATCCACTTCCTGAAGTGTTCTCAAAACGCGGAGCGTAATATCCTCCAGATTTCCTATTGGTGTCGCACATAAAAATAATGTTCCTGTTGTTTTCAATTTTACACCTTCCCGTATATTTCCAGAATTGTTTTTGTGTACACGCCCGGTTTTTCATAAACGACAAGAGGCGGCTCTATCTGGATTCTTGAATTTCCGCCTTTTAAAGCCTCTATTAAAACCATATTTGGCTCTCTGTCCACATAAGGATATACAAGACGCATTCTTTTCGGCTCCAGTTTATATTTTGTCATCATATTCATAATTTCCACAAGCCGAAACGGTCTGTGCACCATATAAAATCTTCCTCGAGCTTTTAAAACCCTGGCACCCTGACTGATGACATCTTCCAGCGTACAGAGAATTTCATGGCGGGCAATGGCTTTTGGCATATGAGGATTTGTCAGTCCATGCTGTCCTATCATATACGGCGGATTACAGGTAACTACATGAAAAGAAGCCGCTCCAAATATATCAGCAGCCTCTTTTATATCTCCCTGTACAATGTTCACTCTGTCCTCAAGCTGATTCATAGCCACGCTTCTCTGCGCCATTTCCGCACACTCGTTTTGAATCTCCAGGCCTGTAAAACATTCCCCTTCTGTTTTGGCAGAGAGAAGAACAGGAATGATTCCCGTTCCTGTTCCCATATCAAGTACATGTTCTCCCTTTTTTACTTTTGCAAAGCCGGAAAGAAGGACTGCGTCGATTCCGAAACAGAATTTTTCCGGATCCTGGATAATTCCATATCCATTCTGAAGATCGTCTACTCTTTCGTTTTCTTTTACAAAATCATTTGTTGTCTTCAAGCCCTTCCAGCTCCTTTAATTCCTGTTCAGAAATTTTTACTTTCCTTTTTCTTGGACGGAATTTCAGACTGTCTACAGGAAATTCCTGGATTTCCTTTTCGTCATTCACTTCCACCACTACTTTTACAAGCTGACGCAGAACGTTTACACTCTGCACTGTACCCTGAAGTCCATCCGGGGTTGTCACAGTATCTCCAAGTCCCGGAAGCTTTTTATTCAACTCCTCATATGTTTCCTGCTCGTTTTTGAGGCAGCACATCAGTCTTCCACATACGCCTGAAATCTTTGTCTGATTCAGAGAAAGATTCTGCTCCTTTGCCATTTTAATGGATACCGGTGCAAATTCGGAAAGATAAGTATGGCAGCAGAGACATCTTCCACAGATTCCGATTCCTCCCAAAATCTTTGTCTCATCTCTCACGCCGATCTGGCGCAGCTCAATCCTTGTTTTGAAAATGGCAGCAAGATCTTTTACAAGCTGACGAAAATCAATTCTTCCATCTGCTGTAAAATAAAACAGAACCTTATTGTTATCAAATGTATATTCTGCGTCTATGAGCTTCATATCCAACTCATGCTCTCTTATTTTCTTCTGGCATATTTTAAACGCTTCTTTTTCTTTTATTCTGTTCTGCTGCTCTCTCTCTTCGTCCTCCTTTGTTGCCACACGGAGAACTTCTTTTAAAGGATGTACAACGTCCTCTTCTTTTATGTTTCTCGGAGTCAGCACCACTTTTCCGTATTCTACGCCGCGGGCTGTCTCTACAATTACGTGGTCACCTTCTTTTACAACATATTCCTTCGGGTCAAAATAATAAATTTTCCCCACATTACGGAATCTTACTCCTACTACCTTTGTCATTTTATTTCTCCCTGATTGTCAGGAACAGCAGCTCAAGTGCAAGCTCAAGATTTACATTTGCGCGAAGACGTACCTTCGTTTTTTCAATCGCTTCCAGAATCTTTTCTATATTCTCATAAGAACGCTCGCTTGCCTGTTCCTTAATAAAGTTTATTTCCTGCTTGAATACAAGATTATCTATTTCCCTGGTTGCCTTAAACATTAAAATATCACGGAACCAGAACTGAAAAATATCGAGATAATCTCCTATATTCTGCTTATCTGACGCCAGCTCTCTGATCGCATCTGTAAGCTCATATACTTCCATAGTTCCTGAATATTTTAAAAGTTTCATCGCATTTTGGGTCATATCGGCAAATTCCTGTGATGTTGCCGCTGCTTTTGCTCTTCCAATGCTTCCGTGTGCAAAAGATACATCTATTTCTGCCTGGTAATCCGGTATATGTAAATGCTCCATCAGATATTCTTTTATCAGTCCATCATCTACAACCTTCAAATCAAGGCGCACACATCTGGAACGAATTGTTGGGAGCAGCCCGTCTATATTGCTCGTAAGAAGCATAATAACTGCATACTCCGGCGGTTCCTCGATTGTTTTCAGAAGCGCATTCTGCGCCTGAGGATTCATTAAATGCGCATCGGGAACAATGTAAATCTTATAACGGCTGCAATACGGTTTTACTGCTACATCATGGATAACCTGCTCGCGAATTTCATCGATAGTGATTACACCCGGCTTCTCATGGGAAACCATAATAATATCCGGATGATTCTTACCCATGGCTTTTTTACAGGAATCACACTTCTGGCATGGCTCTTCCCCTCCTGCCTCACACTGCAGCGTCATGGCAAAAGTCCCTGCCATAAGCTTCTTACCTGAGCCAGGTTCTCCTGTCAGAATATATGAATGAGAAACCTTATCCGTCTTAATTGCATTTTTCATATGACGTATAATTTCGCCATGCCCGATTATGTTGTTAAATCCTACCATAAAGAATCACCTCTCTTTTTATTACATTTCATTATACCATACTTTTGTTCTCTTTAAAAACTATTTTTGCTGCATATATTTTATATAATTTGCGATTTCTTCCACGCACTCATTCAATTCCACATTTTCAAACGTTTTTTCTATGCCGGCTTTCTGAATATTCTCTTCTGAAAAATCCTCCTGATCAGCGAGAAATCTCCTGCAAAGCTCCGCATACCTGGGCTTTTCCTGCATTTTTTCTCTTCCGATTGCCCGAAGAAGACGTTCCCCGTCCTCCACCTCAATATAAACAGGACAAACCGTTTCTTTTCCAAAATGCTCCTTTAATTTCATGTAGGATTCCAGTGTTCCGATTCCCAGATAATCCGCCTCTTGCAGATTTATCTGTCCATCGTCTGCTGTAAAATATCTCCAGATTCCCTCCACTGTAAGATAGTCTCTTTTTTCTATGATACAGCCTTTTTTCTCCATCTGAAAAAAATCGCTGTCTGTCACAAAAAAATATTCTCTTCCATTTTCCTCGCCGCTTCGGATCGGACGCGTAGTATAAAGTACCAGTCTCTTAAGCTTCAGCTCACTTTTTTTCAGAAGACCGGAATAAATTCTATCCTTTCCGGAGGCACTTTTTCCCATAATGTAAAATATTTTTCCCATATTTATTTTATTTATTCCTTCACTACACAGATTGTCTTATTTGTACGGTCGCAAAGTCCTTCCAGAACAATGCCCTGTTCCATGTATCTTCTCACATTCCGCACGAAAAGTCCAGTAATCTGTTCTCCAGGTGTGATCATCGGGATTCCCGGAGGATAAAGATATGCAAATTCTGCTGAAATTTTCCCTATGCTCTCCTCAAGAGGACAGAATATTACCGGAGAATCCAACGCTTCTGCAATACTCATAACCTGTTTTTTCTCCCCTATTTTTATATAATTCTGTTCTTCCTTCAAAAAGCTTTCTGTATTTTTTAACGATTCCCGTCTGTCAATCTCTTCAACAGCCTGACAGAGACGCAAAAATCCCTCTTCTGTATCCCCAACAGACGTCATGGCAAGAACGTAATTTTCACATGCCATCTCTGTCTCTATGTGAAATTCCTCTCTTAAAATATCCTGAAGCTCGGTTCCTTTCAACGAACTGTAATATGACGACAAAATAATTTTGGAGCGGTCAAAATCATGTATTCTTGTGTCCCTTCCTGCTTTCGGCGTTACAAGACGAATATATTTGCACTGTTCCAGACGTTTTCTTGTTTTTTCCAGATTCTCTGTATATTTTATAAACATATTTCTGCCGTCTCTCGCCATCTTATCAATGCAGGCGTCCATACTTCCCATCAGAAGATAGGATGGACTGCTGCTCTGATAAATCCCCATAAAGCGGCGGAGCAGATTTCTGTTTACCATATCGCTGCATCTGTGGAGAACTGCAGTCTGCGTAAGAGACGGCAGCGTTTTGTGAAGACTTTGGATTACAAGGTCTGCTCCAAGCTCTGCAGCAGATGTGGGGAAATAATTGGAAAATTTAAAATGCGCACCGTGAGCCTCATCGACAATAAGAGGGATTCCATGACTGTGCGCTGCATTCGCAATACGCTTTACGTCGGATACCACTCCGTCATAAGTAGGAGATGTGATCAGCACAGCCTGGATTTCCGGATTTTCATCAAGGACAGTTTCCACTCTTGCCGGTGAAATTCCGCCACTTATCCCCAAAACAGGATCTTCTTGTGGATAAATGTAGGACGGAACAAGGTCTCTTATGTACATAGCGTTATAAACTGACTTATGACAGTTTCTTCCTACAAGAATCTGTCCGCCTTTTGACACAGCGGCAGAAACAGCCGCAAGAATGGCAGCCGTACTTCCATTGACGCTGAAAAATGTCTCTTTTACTTCGTACAGCTTTGCCGCTCTCTCCTGTGCCTCCTTTAAAATCTCCCTGGGATGATGAAGGTCATCAAAACCGGAAATCTCCGTAATGTCTTTTTCAAAAAGAAAATCACTATCAACAGACTCCGGATTTCTTTTGTGTCCCGGCATATGAAACGGATAATTCCCTGTATCTGCAAGGCTCTCTAATTTCCTGTACAATTTTTCCATAATTCTGCTGCTCCCACTTTCTTTATAAATTATACTTTAAATCTGTATCCAACTCCCCATATTGTTTCAATATACTGCGGCTTGGCCGTGTTAAATTCAATTTTTTCCCGGATTTTCTTAATATGAACCGTAACTGTGGCAATATCTCCCACAGATTCCATATCCCAGATTTCCCGGAACAGCTCCTCTTTTGTAAATACTCTGTTTGGATTTTCTGCAAGGAAGGTAAGAAGGTCATACTCCTTTGTTGTAAAGGCAGTCTCCTCTCCGTTTACCCATACGCGTCTTGCTGTTTTATCAATTTTGATACCTCTGATTTCTATTACGTCATTTTTCTGTACATTAGAACCAATGAGACGATTATAACGCTCCATATGTGCCTTTACTCTCGCCACGAGCTCGCTCGGGCTGAACGGCTTTGTCATATAGTCATCTGCGCCAAGTCCAAGACCCCTTATCTTATCAATATCATCTTTTTTGGCAGAAACCATAATAATCGGTGTGTTTTTTACCTGACGAACCTGACGGCAAATGTCAAAGCCGTCCACCTCAGGAAGCATCAAGTCCAGAATGATCAAATCAAATTCCTCATTTAATGCTTTTGCAAGTCCTAAATCTCCTCTGTTTGCAATCTCTACATCAAATCCTGAAAGCTCCAGATAATCTTTCTCAAGGTCAGCAATTGCCTCCTCGTCTTCTACTATCAATATTTTACTCATTTTACAGGTCCCTCCTGATATTTTCTGAGGACAAAATACATAATCGTTCCTATACCCAGCCGGCTTGTTGCCCATACTTTTCCGCCGTGATCTTCCATAATTTTCTTCACAATGGAAAGACCGATTCCACTTCCCCCTTTTGAAGAATTTCTGGATACATCTGTGCGGTAAAAACGATCAAAAATATACGCTATGTCCTTTGCCCCGATTCCTTTTCCGTTATCTTCAATTTCAATCTGGATAAAATCACCCACATCTTTTACACGAATCTGAATAATCCCTTTTGGCTTGTCCATATACTTAATGGCATTCCCGATAATATTATGAATGACACGGCGAATCTGTTCTCCATCTGCAATTACCTGCACATCGCCTTCCACATAATTGGCATATACAAGCTCAATCCCTCGTGTCTCAAGTTCAAGCCCTATCTCCTCCGCACAGTCTCCGAAATAATCCTCCACATTCAGCTTACTGAATGTATAGGGAATGCGGTTTGTATCTATCTTGGAATAGAAAGTAAGCTCATTTATAAGGTGATCCATCTCATTTGTTTTATTATAAATGGTTTTTACATATCGTTCCATCTTCTCCGGTGTGTCTGCAACGCCATCCATAATTCCTTCCACATATCCCTTTACTGCTGTGATTGGAGTTTTCAGATCGTGGGAAATATTACTGATAAGCTCTTTGTTCTCTTTATCCAGAATAATCTTTTCCTCTGCCGACTCCTTCAGCCGGATACGCATATCTTCGAAATCCTGAAAAAGCTCTGCAAATTCATCATTTCCCTCCACATCGAGGACAAAGTCCAAATTTCCCTCTTTAATATTTCTGGTAGCTTTTTTCAGTTTCAAAAGCGGAGCTGCAATGCTTCTGTAAATCCAAAGACCTACAGACAGGGCAGTACATACAAGGATAATGGAAGCTGTCAAAAACAAATCTTTCGTCATTACGCGTATCTGCATGACTCCATCTGAAACCTCAGCTATAGAAAGCTCATAAGTACCCTCAGACAAGGCAGCTTCCTCCCGTTCGGATGCCCTGTTTGCCTGTGAATACCCGAAACCATACAAGGTTGCTGCAAACAGGAGCAGAGGAACCAGTATAATCATAACAAACCCTACGATAATTCTTGTTTTCAGTTTCATTCTGTTCTCCGTTCTGTTTTGATTTCTGTTCTTATTTGACATTATATCATAAACAAAACCATTCATCTCTAAATTTTCTATTAACAAAGCGCGCTGCAAAAAACGTCTGAATGGAAAAAATGAGCCCGCATAAATGCCGGCTCATTCCCGTTATTTTTCTTATAAGTATTTTTTCAGATCTTCCACTTTGTCAAGATGCTCCCACGGAAGATCTACATCTGTACGTCCGAAGTGGCCGTACGCTGCTGTCTGTTTGTAAATCGGACGGCGGAGATCGAGCATTTTAATAATTCCTGCCGGACGAAGATCAAAGTTCTCACGAACAATTTCCACAAGTTTTGTCTCAGGAAGTTTTCCTGTTCCAAATGTTTCTACATTGATAGATGTAGGATGTGCCACACCAATCGCATAGGAAAGCTGGATTTCACATTTGTCTGCAAGTCCTGCTGCCACAATGTTTTTCGCAACATAACGTGCTGCGTAAGCTGCTGAACGGTCAACTTTTGTACAGTCTTTTCCGGAGAAAGCACCGCCGCCGTGACGTCCGTATCCGCCATAGCTGTCTACAATAATCTTACGTCCTGTAAGACCGCTGTCACCGTGAGGTCCGCCAATTACGAAACGGCCAGTCGGATTGATGAAATATTTTGTATTTTCATCTACCATGTCTGCCGGGATGATTTCATCAAAAACATATTTTTTAATATCCTCATGAATCTGTTCCTGTGTCACATCCGGATCGTGCTGAGTGGAGCATACTACCGCGTCAATACGGAATGGTTTTCCCTCTTCATTGTACTCTACTGTTACCTGTGTTTTTCCGTCCGGACGAAGGTAGGAAAGTGTTCCGTCCTTACGAACCTTTGTGAGCTGGTAAGCAAGCTTATGAGCCATATTGATTGCATAAGGCATATACTCTTCTGTCTCATTGGAAGCATAGCCGAACTGGATTCCCTGATCTCCTGCTCCGATAGCATCAATTTCTTCTTCTCCCATTTTTGCCTCCAGAGCTTTATCTACTCCGAGAGCAATATCTGCTGACTGCTCATCAATGGCAGTAATTACTCCACATGTATCTGCGTCAAAGCCGTATTTTCCTCTTGTGTAGCCGATTTCACGTACCGTATCTCTTACGATTTTCTGAATATCTACATAGGCTTTTGTTGTAATCTCTCCCATAACAAGCACAAGACCTGTTGTTGTTGCTGTTTCACATGCTACACGGCTCATCGGATCCTGCTCAATTAATGCGTCAAGAATGGCGTCGGAAATAGCGTCGCACATTTTGTCCGGATGTCCCTCTGTTACTGATTCTGAAGTAAATAAAATTTTCTCCATTTTTTCTCCTTTAGTATTTGTAATATTGATTTGCTAGTAACATTTATATCAAAAAAACAGCCCGAATAATCGGACTGTTCAAAGTTTCATAAACAATCCTCTTATTGTTCGATTACTCGCTCAGGCTGGCACCTTCCTGCTTTCTCAGGGGTTGCCGTGGCTTCCCGGGTCCTTTGTACCTCCACCACTCTGAATAAAAGGCTATTTTTCTAATATCATCTCAGCCAACACGAAGACGGAATTTTGTAATTTCCTTCTCGTTTGACACTTTTTCAATTTCTGCTCCGAGACTTCTCAGTTTCTCTTCAAAATTCTCGTAGCCTCTCTGGATATATACAATATCGTCTACGATTGTGAAGCCTTCCGCTGCAAGTCCAGCAATTACAAGCGCTGCTCCTGCACGAAGATCCGGCGCGCTGACTCTTGCTCCTGTCAGCTTCTTCACACCGTCGATTATTGCCGTATTTCCTTCCACCTTAATATTTGCTCCCATTCTGGAAAGCTCATCTGCATATTTAAAGCGGTTTTCAAAAATACTCTCCGTTACAATACTTGTTCCCTCTGCCAATGCCAAAGTAACAGCAATCTGCGGCTGCATATCCGTAGGATAACCGGGATATGGAAGTGTCTTTACATTTGTACGGCGAAGCTCTTTTCCTGCACGAACACGTACCGCATCATCAAATTCTTCTACTTCACAACCGATTTCTTCAAGCTTCGCAGTCGTTGCCTCAAGATGCTTCGGAATAACATTTCGAACGGTAATATCTCCGCCTGTTGCTGCAGCTGCAAACATAAAGGTTCCTGCTTCAATCTGATCCGGAATAATAGAATATTCTGTTTTATGAAGCTTCTCAACGCCTTTGATACGAATCACATCTGTTCCGGCACCCTTGATATTAGCTCCCATACTGTTCAGGAAGTTTGCGACATCTACTACATGCGGCTCTCTCGCTGCATTTTCAATGATTGTTCTTCCCGGTGCAAGTGATGCAGCCATCATAATATTGATCGTAGCACCAACTGAAACCACATCAAGGAAAATATGGCTGCCATGAAGATTGTCAGCCTTTGCCACAATCGCTCCATGAAAAATATCCACATTTGCTCCAAGAGCACGGAATCCTTTTAAATGCTGGTCAATAGGACGGCTTCCAATGTTGCAGCCTCCCGGCAGCGGAACTTCCGCATGTTTATATTTTCCAAGCAATGCTCCCAGAAGATAGTAGGAAGCACGGATTTTTTTGATATATTCATAATCCACGCTTATGTCGCTGATTGTTGAACCATTAATTTTAACAGTTGATTTATTGATACGCTCCACCTGAGCTCCAATTCCGGAGATTGCCTCAAGCAAAACATTTATATCTCTTACGTCAGGCAGATTCTCAATAAGGATTGTCTCATCCGTCATGATTGCCGCCGCAAGAATTGCCAGAGCTGCATTTTTCGCTCCTGCAATATCCACTTCGCCAACAAGCGGATTTCCACCTTTGATTATATACTGTTCCATAACACACCTCTATTTTTTTCGCTCCACGAGCAGAAAGGATTTATCGGATTTACAATTTTCTTCTGTCTTTTCGAAAGTCAATTTTATATTATATCATAAAATCTCAATTTGTAAACAAAAATATTTATAAACCCTGGATTCCCTCTTTCCCGAGAGCATCCAGAACAGCCCGGATTCCCTCTTCCAGACTCCTTCCTTCTTCATCTACCACAATATCTGCATACTTCTCATAAAGCGGAACTCTCTCCTCATATAAATCGAGAAGCGTCTGTCCTTCCTCCAGCACAACACCTCTGCCTTTTAAGTTTCCAAGGCGTTTTCTGATGGCCTGATACGACAGCTTAAGATATACTACTTTTCCCACAGATTTCAGATGACGCATTGCCTCATCACAGTAAACAACGCTTCCTCCTGTGGCAATTACGGTATCCTGCACTTCAATGGACGCATTTACTCTGTTTTCAATTTTTTTAAATCCTTCGATTCCATCTTCCTCTATAATACAGGAAAGTTTTCTCTTTTCCTGCTTCTGTATGAGAAGATCCGAATCTAAAAACTGGTATCCCAGAATCTTGGCAAGGACAACTCCAAGTGTGCTTTTTCCAACTCCGGGCATTCCTATCAATGTTATATTATTCATCTGATTTTTGTCCTTTTTTCTTTTGTATTTTAACACATTTTGCAGAAAACCGCAATCCCGGCGCTATTTTCCGGACTTCTTTGCTTTTTTATTTTTTTTCTTCACGCTGTATCCAAATGTTCCCAACCTTTTTCCTGTTGCCAGGTACTCTCCATGAGAATATACAAGAAGACGCGCATCGTTTAAATGGAATTTTTTATTGTGGTCCATAAACTCCTCTTCTGCATGAACGGCAAGAACATCTGCCAAAAACATGTGATGGGAGCCAAGCTCCCTGATTTCTTTCACCCTGCATTCAATACATACAGGCGATTCCTTTATCATCGGAGCTGAGACAAACTCCGCCTTCTCTTTTGTAAGATTCATCTCTTTAAACTTGTCAACGTCTCTTCCGGAACGTACACCACAGTAATCTGTGGCAAACGCAAGCTTTTCCGTTGTAAGATTGATTACAAATTCCCCTGTTTTTTTTATCATATCATAAGAATAACGTGAGGGGCGGACAGAAATGGATACCATAGGCGGGTTTGTACATACGGTTCCCGCCCATGCCACTGTAATAATATTATCCTTTCCTTCCCCATCTGTTACGCTTACCATTACTGCCGGAAGGGGATACAGCATATTTCCCGGCTTCCATGTCTGTTTTGACATCTTTTTCTCCTGTTCCTTATGCAAAATCACTCTGCAGAATCTGCGCTGCTTCCATCATTGCCGGAATCAGCTGTTTCTTTCTTGAAACTACGCCTTTCAGGTGGAAGGTTCCGTCCTCAGGCGCCTGATGAAAAGCGAGCTCTGCCATCTCTCTGCTTCCGTCCCCATAGTAAAGAAGCTCTGTGGATTCGTCCATAATATTTGTCAGCATAAAATACACTCTTGAAATATTGTGGCGTCCGCATTCGCTTACAAGGAAGGGCAGCAGTTTTTCTTTTATCTCAAGAAGCTCCTCACTGTCCATTGAGCTTATCTGTCCAACCCCAAATGTAATTTCACCTTCTGCAATAAACTTCTTATAATCCTGATAGAAAATTTCCTCCGGAGCCTTATCTTTTAAGTTGCTTCCTGCTTTGAACATTTCTCTCGCAAAATCCTCAATGTCAATATCTGCAATTAAAGCCAGTGCTCCTGCTGCCATTTTATCCTGAAGAGTACAAGTCGGAGAACGGAACATAAGTGTATCAGAAATAATAGCTGCGCAGAGAAGCCCTGCAATCGTCTGCGGAATCTCAAGTCTCTGTTCCCCGTAAAGCTGATACATAATCGTTCCTGTACATCCCACCGGCTGATTGCGGAAAGAAATCGGCTTCATTGTCTCAAGAGAGCCCAGTTTATGGTGGTCAATAATCTCAAGAATTTCCGCTTTTTCGATATTTTCCACTGCCTGATCCTTCTCATTATGGTCTACAAGAATTACTTTCTTTCTGTGCATATCAAGAAAGTTCCGTCTTGAGATCGTTCCGATACATCTTCCTCTTTTATCAATAACAGGAAACGCACGATGACGGTTTTTAATCATTACATCCTGAATATCATCTGTGTAATCTTCTGTGCTGAATGTCACAAGATTATCTGTTTTCATAACATACCGGATTGGAATACTCTGGTTGATCAGCCTTGCAATGGTAAACGTGTCATAGTGTGACATAATAATTACGATGTTTTTTTCATGTGCAAGCTTAATGACTTTTTCTGTTACCTGGATTCCAAGCCCTACAATAATACAGCTTACATTCTGATTAATCGCCTCGAGATGGTCTTCTTCACGGTCGCCCATGATTACCATATCGTCTTCCTCTATATAAGTTTTCATCATTTCCGGATTTGCAGTTGCCACAAGAACCTTGCCTTTCACAAAATAGGCATGTTCATTTCCCTCTATCACAGTTCCTTCTATGGTTTCCGCAATACGCCTGTACTGCGTTCTCGCAGTGGAGAGAAGATAGCTGTCTGTCTTATCCATATAGGTTTTTGCAATATCTCCGATGGTAATAAGCCCCTCCAGCTTCCCGTCCTTATCCCTTATTGGCAGGGAAACAATGCTGTTCTGCTGCATCATTTCCCAGGCATTTTTCAAGGACATACTTTTATCTGCCTCAGGACTCATGCGTATGTCCATATCTTTTACCTGCGTACCGATATTTGTAATATATCCCGGAGGGTGAACTCCAAAACGGTTCAGAACAAACTGAGTTTCCTCGTTAATCTGTCCCGCTCTTTTCGGAATATATTTTCCACTTTGTGTGGTTCTGTTTTTAATATCTGCATAAGCAATGGCAGAGCATATGGAATCCGTATCCGGGTTCTTGTGCCCGATCACGAATATTCTTTCCTGATTGCGCATTCGCAGCCCTCCTTTTTTCTTTTATTATAATTTAATATTGGCAAAAAGAGAGCCCAGTGACGTAGTTGCTTCCTCTCCGGAATCCGGCAGTTCCACAACCTCTTCCTCAATTTCCTTTGCCATCATATCTGATGCCTCTTTAATACTGAGGCTGATTTTTCCATCTTTAATTCCCGTTACCTTTACTTTTACCTTATCACCGACAGAAAGCACCTCTGAAGGCTTTTTAATTCTCTTTTCACAAATCTGTGAAATATGAACAAGCCCGGAAAGTCCGTTTCCAAGATTTACAAACGCTCCGTATGTCTGTAAACTCTCTACAGTTCCCTCTGTAATCAATCCGATCTCCAGATTGGAAACTTTATTTTTTCTTTCTTCCTCTGCTTTTTCTCTTAAAATCTCTCTTGCAGAAAGGATCAGACGTTTTTCTTCTTTCTCTACATCAAATACCTGAACCTGAATCGGACGGTTCAAATACTCGTTTGTATCCTCCACATACTGAAGAGAAAGCTTTGACGCAGGAATAAAGCCTCTTACTCCTTCCACATAAGCAACAACACCGCCATTTACCACACCTTTTACTACAACATCAAGAACCTCTTTTGATTCTTTTAGTTCCTGAAGCTTATCCCATGCAAGTACATCAGCTGCTGAGACTCTGGAAAGCAGAATGTTTCCATGTCCGTCATCTCTTCTGATAACAGTAGCAGAAACCTCGTCTCCCACGTGAACTTCATCTTTAATACAGACCCCGGGTTCTCTGCTGTATTCCTCTGCCGGAATGATTCCTTCTGCATAATATTTTAAATCGAGAATTACTTCTTTTTCGTCCGCACTGATTACTGTTCCAGTAAGAATATCACCCTCTTCAATTTTTTTAAAGGAAGCCTCCAGTTCTGCTTCGTAATCTTTCATCGTCTCTGCCATTTTAACCAACTCCTCGTTTTTTATTTATGGTGATTATAGCATATCCTTTTGAGAAATGGAAATAATTATGTTATACTATAGGTGGCAGAAAAAGCTGCCTCTATAATCCAAAAAGAAAGAATATGCCTATGAAACAAAAATCTGTACCATTGGAGGATTTCAAGGAAATCAATGACTGGGACACTGTGATTTTCCTTTATAAATCTGCCCTAAAACAAATTCAGACAAAAATTGATATTTTAAATGATGAATTTCAGAACCGACACAAATATAATCCCATTGAGCATGTGAAAGCCCGTATCAAAACACCGGAAAGCATCGTAAAAAAACTGAAACGCTACAATTATGAATCCAGTGTGGAAAATATGGTTCTTTATATCAACGATATTGCAGGCATCCGTATCACCTGCTCTTTTACGTCCGATATTTACAGAATTGCAGATATGATTGCAAACCAAAATGATCTGACCGTTCTCTCTGTACAGGATTATATTAAAAGTCCAAAAAAAAGCGGCTACAGAAGCTATCATATGCTTGTAACCGTTCCTGTTTTTCTTTCTGATGTAGTTGTTGACACAAAAGTGGAAATCCAGATCCGCACAGTAGCACAGGATTTCTGGGCGACTCTGGAACATAAAATGCACTATAAATTTGAGGGCGAAGGACCTGATTATATTTCCAGAGAGTTGCGGGAATGTGCAGGTTTTGTCACTCTTCTTGACGAAAAAATGGAACAGCTTAATATAGAAATTCAAAAATATGGAGACAAACAGAATAAATCCTGATAAAACGAGGAGTGCCCCGGCAGTGGTTTACCGGGGCATTATTATGAAAAAACTGTTTGTGTAATGATAATCATTACAATTTCAACCGTAGCAGTTCTTTCGAACTGTTTTTATCATAGCAAATATTTATGAACAAAATATGAACACGCAGTGAACTTTTGTCTTATTTGCACATTTTCACAGTATTTTCCCTTGTATTTTTATAAGTTATACCAATTTATATCTTTATTCATCTCACAAGATATATGGATTTCGTATATTTTCCATCTTAACCAAGAATACTTTTTGCGAAATCAATCACTTTTTGAACAATTCCTTTAACTTCTTCCTTTCCAATGCCCAGACTTTCCATTTTATCATACACACTCTCAATTTGCGTACGAAGAGTCTCTGCATCTACATCTACAGCAAGCACTTTCTGTGCCACATTTACAATCGCGTCCTTCTCACTGTCTGTAATACTGATTCCAAGTACTTCAGAAGCCATATCCACACCACTTTCAATCTGATCACCTGTAATCTGCTGCTGATCAATCAACTCCTTGACGTAAACAATAATATCTGCCACCTGTCCTGGATCAGACAAAAGATTATCCACATTCTCCATAATAATTTCTTCTGCCTGGCTTCCTGCAGTATCCGCTGCCATAGATGTGACAGGGGCACAGAAAAGAACTGCCGCTGATACAATTGCTGCTGTTAATTTTTTTATTTTTTTCATCATCGTATAAACCTCCTGTTTTCTGCTTTCTTTAAAACAGCTCCCAGTATAACATATATTTCCTCACTGTCTGTAAAATTTATATAAAAGGTTTCTAATCATTTTCTTTAAATCCTGCCTTATGTCCTGTTTTTCAGCTCTTATTCATAAAACATTCGACATTCGTTCATGATTTTTTCACATGTTACACATGATTCCATCATATTTATTGGATATACTAACATCATAAAAATAATACAGCCAACATTATTTTTATAAAATTTCTTTTTCATATGTTGATTGCTCCCAAGCAATCAACTCTCCTTCCTTTTAAAACTATAAACGTAAAAAAAAGTATCCGACTAGCCACCGGATACTTTTTTGTTATCATTTTCTCTTTTTATCAAACGCATTCGCAAGACTTGCGAATTCCGCAAGCGTCAGTGCTTCTCCCCGAATATTCAGAGGAATGCCGCACTCGTTTAATACCTCTTCAATTTCTTCCCTGGAATAGGAAAGCTCCTGAGAATTTTTAAGACCATTTACAAGCGTTTTTCTTCTCTGATTAAAGGAAGCCCGTATAATGCGAAACATGAGCTTTTCATCAGATACTTCAACCGGAGGCTTTTCATATCGTTCCAGGCGAATCACTGCGCTTCCTACTTTAGGTCTTGGCATAAAGCAGTTTGGCGGCACATTTGCAACGATTTCCGGTTTTGCATAATACTGGACAGCCAGGGACAGCGCACCATAATCTTTTGTTCCCGGTCCCACCTGCATTCTGTCTGCTACTTCCTTTTGTACCATGATAGTAATCGAATCAACAGGTACCTGATTTTCAAATAATCCCATAATAATAGGCGTTGTAATATAATATGGCAGATTTGCCACCACCTTTATGGGCTTTCCACCATTTTTCTCTAATGCCAGTTTTCGAATATCCACTTTCAGGATATCGTCATTGATCACCGTTACATTATCCCAGTCTTTCAAGGTATCCTTCAGAATAGGAATCAGTGTGTTGTCAATTTCCACTGCTGCTACCTCTCTTGCATACTCTGCAAGATACTGGGTCATCGTTCCGATTCCAGGTCCGATTTCCAACACAAAATCTTCTTTTGTTATTTGAGAGGCTGCAATGATTTTCTCCAGCACATGGGTATCGATCAGAAAATTCTGACCGAACCTTTTCTGGAATGCAAAGTTATACTTTTGAAGAACTTCAATGGTGTATTTTGGGTTTCCGAGATAAGGTCCGGCCATAATTCACACTTCCTTTTTGATTTTATAATTTTTATTTACCGCTGAAATCTTTTTCATACAGTACAATATATCCGTCCCTGTCCATTCGTTTTTTGGACGTATTTTTCTTAAACAGACGTCCTCCCTGAGATTTGCTGATTGCTGCATCAATCAGATTCTTCACCGCACCAATATTCATTGGCTCGTCCTCCTTCTGATTGATTCCTATAAGATTATAAAGGGCAAGCATTCCCATATTATCAATTTTGTATCCATTTTCTTTTGCGTAAACTTTTGCAAAATTTGCAAGCTCATCATTTGTGAATACAGGGATATTAATGACAGAGGTAAATTTTTTTGCAAGTTTCGGGTATCTTGCAAGCATTTTTCTCATGCCTATTTTTTCATCCTCCAGGATTACAGTAAGACCTTCTGTCTCCTCTTCCATAATCTGATTCAACTGCTCTGCAGTTTCCTGGTCAAGCTGATTTGCATCTTCTATGACGAAGAAACCTCCAGACAGTTTTTTCATAATTTTTCGAAGATCTTTTCCGTTAATCTGTTCTGCAAAAATATATGCCACATTTGCAGCTTCCAGATTCAGTTCTTTACATACTGCAGGAATCAGGCTTGAAATCAGTCTTGTTTTTCCTGTTTCTCTTCCGCCCATCACTACAATATTTCCTGTTTTCGATGTTTTGTCTGCCGCAGCAAGCTGAGCATCGAGAAGCGCCTCAAGAAGCTGCTCTTTCATTCCCGGTATCTTAATAAAATATGTAAACAGCTTTTTCTCTTCATCTCTCAGCTCCTTTTCTCTCGGAACAATTTTGAGTGCATCTGTTTCTTCTTCCATATTCATGGAATCAATAAAACGTTCCAGTTCCTCCTCTTCTGAGAGAAGTTCCTCATCAAGAGCCGGCTCGTCTTCCCGGGAGCGCATAGATTCCGGAAGGATTTCTTCTGGAATTTCTTCCTCTTCCTCGCTAAAGTCATGGAAAATTTCCTCTTCTTCCTGAATATCGTCTCCGAAAACATCGCCAAGAATATCCTCGTCTTCCGTTTCCTCTTCGTCTGCTGTAAACCGACTGTCAATAATATCTTCTGATTCCAAATCCGGGATTTCTGTTTTTTCTTCTTTTTTTGACGGTGACATATCGAACGGAAGCTTTATTTCAACCTCTTCTTTCTGCGCTGCAGACGGCCCCTTCATAAACTCCTGCTCTGCCTGTCTTAGATCTTCTTCGGAAAAGATTTCCTCCTCCAAATCGTCCATTGTCAAATCTGCAACCTGCTCAGATTTTTCCTCTTCTTCCCGATGATTTTTCCGAATTTCCGGAGTCTCCTTTTCCTCTGGAATATCAATTCCCTGTGCAGAAGCTGCTGCAAGAATCGTATCTTCCAGATTAAAATCAAAATCAGCTTTATCTTCAAACGGTTTCGCCTCAACTTCAGGAGCTTCCTTCGGCATCATATTTCTCATGGATCTTGGAATATTAAGTTCCGGCATTTTAATTGTCTGAGAAAAATCAAAAGAAGGCTCTTTCGCAGAAGCTTCTTCCTGTTTTTCTGAAATTGTTTCTTCCGGTTCTGTTTTCTTTTCTGTTTTCTTCGTTTTTTCAAACTCTTCTTCCAGTTCCGGAACCTTATCGTACTCCTCCTCTGAAGACGGAGTTTTCAGCATTTCCTTCTGTTCTTCCTCTGGATTTTCTTCTTCCTCTTCATCAAACTCATCATAAGATGTACGTTTTGCCCGGAAAATATCACGAATACCTTTTGAAATTTTCTCCTGAAGAGTCTCTGCACCTTCCAGATCTTTGTCGTTCCGAATCTGTATACTTTCAATCTCAGGCTTTTCCGGTTCAGGCGCAGGCTTTTCTTCCTGTTTTTCCATATTTTCCTTTAATGCCTTTGCCTCTTCCGGTTTCAGGAGTTTTGGAATAAACTGTTTTTCGTATTTTTCCTTCTCTGCTCCTGTGAGAAGTCCCATACGCATTTTCAGGTCAAGCGCCTTCATAACATAGGTACCTTCATTAAACCAGAGAATCAGTTCGTCACAGATTTCCAGACATTTTTCTTTATTGCCTGCTTTATAATAAAGCTTGGCCAGCTCATATGTCCATTTTTCTGTAAATTCTTTTTCTTTATATTCCTCAAGAACTGCAATCTGCTCATTGAGAGATGCCTTCTTTGCACGGAGTATCTTATATTTCAGAACATACCTTGTATTATCATTTGGAGCAATTTCTTTAAACTCTTCAAAATATTCCATTGCCTCCTCAATATCTCCCATTTTCAGGGAAATTTCTATGAGACGATAAAGAATATTTTTTCCGATTGGCGCTTTATGGTAAGCAAGAAGGAAAATTTCACGGCTGTCGTTATATCTCTTATTTGCTGCATAAATTTCTCCCACAACACATAAGGTTCTCACGTTTTTCACACGCCGCCAGTCAATACTGTCAACAACTTCCATCGCGCCCTTATAATCTTTTTTTTCAACTAAGTTATTAATTTCTTCAAGCTTGATTCGAAATTCTTCTTTATCCAAAATTTTCACCAACTTTCCATAGTTACGTGTAGTTTAACATATGCTTATATACTTGTCAAAATACTTTCTGCTGATTTTTTACAGTTCCCTTCTCAACATAAAATACTCTGTTGATCTCAAACTGATGGCTGACAAAATCATCAAGACCTGTGCAGGTAATCATCGTCTGTATATCATGAATACTTTCCAGAAGATATGTCTGCCTGCTGCTGTCAAGTTCAGAAAGAACGTCATCAAGAAGAAGAACCGGCGTATCTTTGATCCTCTTTTTCACAAGATAAATTTCAGAAAGTTTCATGGAAAGAGCCGCGGTTCGCTGCTGCCCCTGAGAACCGAATTTCCGTATGTCAATTCCATTTACCATAACACACATATCGTCCCTGTGAGGTCCTGTGGAAGAGAGCTTCATTCTTATGTCCCTCTCTCTGTTTTTCAGAAGCGCCTCCTCAAAGAACGCACTTTCTGTATTTGGTTCATATACAACCTCTATTTCTTCCATGCCGCCGGTTAAATTTTTATGTATTTCATGAACAATTTCATTTAATTCTTCGATAAATTCTTTTCTCTTCTCAATAATTTTTTTGCCGTAGCCGGCCATCTGCATATCCCACACTTCAAGAGTTTCTTTAAGCTCAGGCTGCTTATGTAAATCCTTTAACAGACGGTTTCTCTGATTTACAATGTGATTATATGCCGCCAGATCGGACAGATAAATATTATCAAGTTGACATAATTCCAAGTCCAGGAATCTCCGCCTCTCTGCAGGTCCGTTTTTTATAATATTTAAATCTTCGGGGGAGAAAAACACAAGATTTACCACCCCCAGAAGCTCTCTGGCTTTTTTTATTGGAATGCCGTTAATTGCCACACCCTTTGCCCTGTTTTTTTTCAGATGCATATCAATTTTATATGATACACCTTCTTTTTTTACCATCATGCGAATGTGGGATTCCTCCTGCTGAAAACGGATCATCTCCTTATCCTTACTTCCTTTATGAGATTTACTCGTTCCGCAGAGGTAGACTGCTTCCAGAATATTTGTCTTTCCCTGTGCGTTATTCCCATAAAATATATTCGTTCCTCTGTCGAATTTCAGCTCCAGCGAATCGTAATTACGGAAATCCTTTAACTGAATGGATTCAATATACATTCCTTCACCTGATCACTTTAATATCCTGCCCATTGTAGGAAATCACATCGCCTTCCACGATTTTTTTCCCCCGGCGAAGTTCTGTCTCCCCGTTTACTTTCACAAGTCCGTCAGTTATCACATATTTTGCTTCTACGCCGTCCTCTACAACACCTGCAAGCTTTAATATCTGCCCCAGTTTTATAAATTCATCTCTTATTTTTACTTCCATTTTCCAATCTCCTTATCTTGCCTGGTTCTGATTAATATTTACAGGAAGGATCAGGTACGTATAATTTTCCTCATCATCTCTGATAAAGCACGGAGCTTTTGGATTTACAAGATAAATATTGATCATCTCATCATCAATTACTTTCAGCGCATCAATCAAAAACTTGGGATTAAATCCAATGAGAATATCCTTACCTTCTTTCTCTATATCAATCTCTTCATTCATAGAACCCATAGCAGAATCTATTTTCAGTTCCATGTTGTTGTCTGTAATATGAATAATAATCGGCTTTTTATCTCCCTCTCTTACAAGAAGAGTCGCTCTGTCGATACAGTCAAGAAACTCTTTTTTGTTTATGGAAAGTTTTGTTTCATAATCGCTGGAAAGCATTTGTTCAATACGGAAATATTCTCCCTCAATCAGACGGGAAACAACCATAGTCTGGTCAAATTCAAACAGAATATGATTTTTGGTAAAGAAAATGCTTACCATATCGTCCATTTCACCGGAAAGAATTTTGCTGATTTCATTTAATGTCTTTCCAGGAACGACAACCTTACGATCAGAATACGTTCTCTTTAACGGCATTTTTCGAATCGCAATACGGTGTCCGTCAAGTGATACAACTTTCAGACAATTATCCTTAATTTCAAACAGTTCACCTGTCATTAATTTGTTATTCTCATTAACTGCAATAGAGAATATTGTCTGACGAATCATTTCTTTTAATGTGTACTGAGAGAGAGTTAAAGATTCTTCTCTTTCAATCAGTGGGAGATAAGCAAAGTCTTCGCCTGATTTTCCAGGAATATTAAACTTCGCTTTTTCACAGGTGATGGTGGCAGTAAATTTATCATCTGTTTTAATAGTAACATCATTGTCAGGAAGTCTTCTGATAATTTCATAGAAGATTTTTGCATCTAATGCCACCATTCCTTTTTCTGCAATCGTTCCATTAACAATGGTTTCGATTCCAAGTTCCATATCGTTGGTAGTAAATTTAATCTGATTTGTTGTTGCATCTATTAAAATACATTCAAGAATAGGCATTGTTGTTTTTGATGGTACTGCTTTTAAGGAAATGCTTACGCTTTTTAAAAGACTGTTTTTGGAACAGATAATTTTCATAATGTGTATAACTCCCTTCTTGTTTGATGTGGTTTGTTTATAAATAATATTTAAGAAGAAATCCGTCGTAACCGCCGTAGGGGGTGTGAATTTGTGAAAAACTCACTTGAACCCAGTAAATACAAGGAGTTCGAGTTGGGATAACTTCGTGTAAAGGTTTGGTTAAAGTGTGTGAATAAGTTGTGCACAACCGAAAGTGGATTTTTTGCCGTAAAAGTTATGCACATTAATACACATAGAATCAACATCTAATCAACAGCTTATACACCCTTTATGTGGAAAACTTTTTTAACCTTGTGGATTAATCTTTTTGTTTAATATATCAATTGTGTTTTTCAGGTTATCGTCGGTGATGATTTCCTTTTCAATTTTATCGATACCATGCATTACTGTTGTATGATCACGGTTTCCAAGGCATTTTCCTATATTTTTAAGTGGAGTGGAGATAATTTCCCTGCAAAGATACATGGCAATCTGCCGGGGAACTACAATTTTGGAATTTCGTTTGTTTCCGCTTAAATCATTTACAGTTACGCCGAAATGTTCTGCGACAACGGAAATAATATATTCCGGAGTAATTACCTTTTTTTCATCCGGAGAAATAATATCTTTTAATGCCTGTTCTGCAAGCTCAAGAGTCACGTCCTTTTTTTCCAGTTTGGCAAAAGCCATAACTTTATTAAAAGCACCCTCCAGTTCCCGGATGTTTGATTTAATGTTTGTTGCAATATATTTGATTACGTCTTCGCTGATATTGTAACCGTCCATTTCTTCTTTTTTATGTAGAATTGCCATTCTTGTTTCATAATCAGGAAGTGTAATATCAGCAATCAGACCCCATTCAAATCTTGAACGGAATCTTTCTTCCAGAATTTCCATATCTTTCGGTGGCTTATCAGAGGAAATAATAATCTGTTTTTTTGCACTGTGAAGGCTGTTGAAGGTATGGAAAAATTCCTCCTGTGTAGATTCCTTTCCTATAATAAACTGAATATCGTCAACCAGGAGAACATCAATATTTCTGTATTTTTCACGGAATTTTGTCATTGCAGTGTTGTTTCCGTTTCGAATTGTTTCAATCAGTTCGTTTGTAAATTCCTCACTTGTTACATAGAGCACCTTGCTGTTTTCGTCATGTTCCAGAATAAAGTGAGCAATGGAATGCATTAAGTGTGTTTTTCCAAGGCCGGCTCCTCCGTAAATAAAAAGAGGATTGTAAGTATCCCCCGGAGATTCCGCAACTGCAAGGGCAGCAGCCTGGGCAAATTTGTTATTGCTTCCTACAATAAAGGTATCAAATGTATATTTTGGATTTAAGTGAGCCTCCTCATAACGGGAGTCAAGTACACGTTCGTCATATGTAGGAATTTCCTTGTCCGGAACTTCGTCTTCAGGGATAAAACGGACTTCACATTCGTCAAGTCCGGTTACAACGCTGATCGTTACCTGAAGAGGAAGTTTGTATTTGTTGCTGATATAGCTCAGTCCAAGACCTGCAAGCTCAGAAGGTACAATGATAGTAACCACATTGTTTTCAGCAGTATAAACCTTCAGGGGCTTGAGCCAGGTATTGAAAGGAACTTCTGAAATCTGATATTCTTTTTTCAGAGTTTGAAGAATTTCTTCCCAATTATCCATTACTATGTTCATTTTTGTCTCTCCTGGTTTATTTTCCATCTAATTTCTTCTATATATAAAGGATTCTATATAGAAAGCTGCCGGTAGAATCACGTATCGTCTTATAAAAAGACATAAATACCCTTTTATATATTATAATAAATAATTGTTTTGCGCAATGAAAAACAGCAAAAGTTTTCAACATTTTAAATGTGGATTAGTGTGGAAAAGTGTGGATAGAGCAAAATCAGTTACCATAAGCTGGAGGAACGTGTGGAAAAGTTGAAAAAAAGTGCATAAACTTTTCCACTGTCGAAAAAGCACAAAATAAGGGGAGTTTTTGGAGATAAAAAATAAGAATGGTGGGTAAAAGGTGGATAGTTTCTCTGGTATTCCACAAGTTATCCACAAGTTATCCACAAAATGTGGATAATATTACGTAAACCGGATACGTTATACACATTTTTATATATACAGGATTTTTTCGCTGTTTTCCTGTAAAAATTAACAAATTCTCTTGACGAAACAGGCATTTATGAATATAATTGAAATGATGTTCTAGTATGATAATTTAATTATGGATAATAGATAAAGGAGGTGCTTTACCTATGAAAATGACATTTCAGCCGAAAAAAAGATCAAGAGCGAAAGTTCACGGTTTCAGAGCTCGCATGAGCACAAAGGGTGGACGTAAAGTATTAGCTGCAAGAAGATTAAAAGGAAGAAAGCAATTATCAGCATAAGACCGCATTTATGTGGTCTTTTCTTCTCTTTTTAAAGAAAAAGAAAACTGTTTGAGACAGAAGGAGGATTCGATGAAAAAATCAGAGTCCTTAAAGAAAAATAAAGATTTTCAAATTGTATATCAGCAAGGAACATCGCAGGCAAATCGGTATCTGGTGATGTACGTACTGAAAAATCAGTACATGAAGAATCGTCTGGGAATATCAGTAAGCAAAAAAGTAGGGAACAGTGTGGTACGCCACAGAATCACCAGATTGATAAGAGAAAGCTATCGCTTAAATGAAGAAGAATTTAAAAATGGTTTGGATATTGTAGTGATTGCAAGGCCATCCGCAAAGGGAAGAAGCTTTCAGGAAATAGAAAGTGCTCTTTTGCATGTGTGGAAAAGGCATCACATAACAGGTGAAGACGATGATTAAAAAATTTCTGATTAAAGCAATTAAACTCTATCAAAAGTATTTATCACCGATGAAGAGAACAAAATGTCCTTATATTCCCACATGTTCTCAATATGGATTAGAAGCAATTCAAAAATATGGTGCAATAAAGGGCAGCCTTCTTGCAGTATGGAGAATATTAAGATGTAATCCGTTTTCTCACGGAGGGTATGACCCTGTGCCATAAAAGAGTAGGAAGTAAGAAGGCTTTCAGATTCTAGGAGGAAGTAAAATTGGAGATGATGATTTTAGCTACGAAGAGTGGCACTCCGATTATCGGCCAGGTCGCATCTGTAATGGGATGGATTATGGACGGTATTTACAAAATGCTGGACGGCTTATTTGGCGTTCAGAACCTTGGTCTCTGTATCATTATTTTCAGTATTATTATTTATCTTCTCATGACTCCTCTGCAGATTAAGCAGCAGAAGTTCTCAAAACTCAGTGCATTTATGCAGCCTGAGCTTCAGAAGGTACAGAAAAAATATCAGGGAAAACGTGATCAGATTTCCATGCAGAAAATGAATGAAGAAACACAGGCAATTTATCAGAAATACGGTGTTTCTCCTACAGGCAGCTGTGTGCAGCTTGCAATTCAGTTTCCTATATTGATGGCATTGTGGCAGGTTATTTATAAGATTCCTGCATATGTTGGAAGCGTTAAGGATATTTTTACAGAGGCTGTTTCTCACATTACAGCAGTAAATGGATATACACAGCTTATTCAGAATTTTATTACCGACAACAAAATGACAAGAGTACAGCTTATTATGGACGGAAGTCAGGCAACAAGCAACTCTATCATTGACTTTTTATATGCGTTATCCCCTTCTCAGTGGGAGCAGCTTTCTGCGATGGATCAGTTTTCCGGTTTTTCAGGAGTAATTGATACAGCTGCACATGAAATTTCAAAAATGCAGAATTTCTTCGGACTGAATATTGCGGATCAGCCGATGACATATATTAAGGCAGCATTTACAGGGGGTGCAATTATCCTTGCAATTGCAGCGCTTATGATTCCGATTCTTTCATGGGTAACTCAGATGCTGAATATTAAGCTGATGCCGCAGGCAGCACAGCAGGATGGAGAGCAGAATGCAATGATGAGCTCCATGAAGATGATGAATACGATCATGCCTCTTATGTCAGCTGTGTTCTGTTTCACATTCCCGGTAGGTCTTGGTATTTACTGGATTTCCAGTGCGGTAGTTCGAAGTGTTCAGCAGCTTTTGATTAATCGCCATATGGATAGAATGAACATTGACGACCTGATCAATGAAAATATGAAAAAGATGGAAAAGAAGAGGGAAAAAGCAGGACTTCCTCCTCAGAAAATCACAAATCAGGCACATCAGAGTGTAAAAAATATAAATAATGCAAAAGCTCAAAAAGGTGCAGAAGTAAATAATGCAGCGGAAAGGGCAAAAAAAGTTGAACAATCTTACCAGAATGCAGCGAAAGCAAAACCCGGAAGTATAACAGCCAGAGCAAATATGGTCAAAGATTTCGATGAACGAAACAAGAAGAAGTAATTAGGAACGGAGGGGTTTCAAATGGAGGATTATATTCAGTTTTCAGCAAAAACAAAAAATGACGCGATCACAAAAGCGTGTATTGAGCTTGGAACATCAAGCGACCAGCTTGAAATCCAGGTGGTCAGTGAGGGAAGTTCCGGATTTTTCGGAATCGGAAGCAAACCTGCTGTAATTAAAGTTCGTAAAAAAGAAATGGTTTCCGAAGAGGAAGAGATAAAAGATATTATTGGTTCTGTAAAACTGGATTCCTTTAAAACGGAGAAAAAGAAAAAAGAAAGTTCCTTTGAAAAACCGGAAGAAAAGAAGGTTTCTGAAAAAATATCAAAGGAAAATACATCTGCCAGATACGACAGAAGTGAAAAATCTGACAGAAATGATAAGGTTGAGAAAAGCGACAAATCTGAAAAGCCGGTAAAAGAAAGATACACAAAGGAAAGACAGATAAAAGAAAAACCGGTAAGAGCTGCAAAACCTGTTCCAGTACTTGCGGATCCTGAGGAAATGAAAGAGGCGGAAGAGAGAGCAAAGGTATTCCTTCGCGATGTGTTTGCATCTATGAAACTTGGTGAAGTAGAGATTACTGCTGTTTATAATAAAAACGACGGAAGTCTTGATGTAAACTTTGAAGGAGAGGATATGGGAGTTCTCATTGGAAAAAGAGGACAGACCCTTGATTCTCTTCAGTACCTCACAAGTCTTGTTGTAAATAAGGGCAAGGAAAACTATATCCGTGTAAAACTGGATACAGAAGATTACAGAAGACGCCGTAAGGAAACATTGGAAAATCTTGCAAGAGGAATTGCTTATAAGGTAAAGAAAACAAGAAGACCTGTTGTTCTTGAGCCAATGAATCCTTATGAGAGAAGAATTATCCACTCTGCTCTGCAGGGAAACAAATTTGTAGAGACTGTCAGTGAGGGTGAAGAACCTTACCGTCATGTAGTTGTAAAATTAAAGAGAAATTAAGACAGAGAATGTTATTCCTGGTGAAAGCATGAATAACACGCAGATATTTTGCGTGGCTTTTCCGGGAATAACATTTCTTTATATACAGAATTATAATGGAGGAAGATTATGGAGACAACCATTGCTGCAATATCCACAGCCATGAGTGAGTCCGGAATTGGGATTATAAGAGTCAGCGGTCCGGAAGCAGTGGAGATAGTAAGTCGTATATACCGTTCAAAAGGCGGAAAAAAAGATATAAATAAAGTTCCCACACATACCATCCATTATGGATATATATATGATGGAGAGGAATTGATCGATGAGGTTCTTGTCATGGTAATGAGAGCACCGAGAACCTTTACAGGAGAAGATACAGTAGAGATAGACTGTCACGGCGGTGTGTACGCCATGAAACGTGTTCTGGAAACCGTTCTGAAAAATGGAGGAAAGACGGCTTCTCCCGGTGAATTTACCAAAAGAGCATTTTTAAACGGTAAGATGGATCTTTCTCAGGCAGAGGCAGTAATGGATGTCATTCAGGCAAAAAACGAGTATGCTTTGAAAAGTTCCGTGGAGCAGTTAAAAGGTTCTGTTCAAAAAGCAGTGAAAGAGATAAGAAAAGATTTAATTTATCATATTGCATATATAGAATCAGCGCTTGATGATCCGGAGCATATAAGTCTGGAAGGATATGCACAGGAACTTCTTGGAATTGTGGAAAAATCACAGAAAGAAATTGCGCATCTGTTGAAAAGTGCTTCGGACGGAAAAATAATCAAAGAGGGAATCCGAACCGTCATACTGGGAAAACCAAATGCGGGAAAGTCTTCTCTTTTAAATGTTCTTGTAGGCGAAAACAGAGCGATCGTTACCGATATAGAAGGAACAACGAGAGATATACTGGAAGAGTATATTAATCTTCATGGAATTTCTCTTCGAATGATCGATACGGCGGGAATACGTGAGACAGAGGATGTAGTAGAAAAAATTGGCGTAAACCGTGCGAGGGATATGGCGAAAGAGGCAGATTTAATTCTTTACGTTGTGGACAGTTCCCGTCCTCTTGATGAAAACGATGAAGAAATCATATCCATGCTTGACAGCAGGAAGGCGATTGTTTTATATAATAAGACAGACCTTGAATCAAAGGTAGATATGGAAGCGTTAAAGGAAAGGGTAAACCGTCCGGTTATTTCTGTTTCCGCAAAAGAAGAAACAGGAATCCGTGAGCTGGAAAAAGAGATTAAAAATATGTTTTTCAGCGGAGAGATTTCTTTTAATGATGAAGTATATATTACAAATGCCCGTCATAAAGAGGCGCTTATGGAGGCAGCAGACAGCTTAGGCCTTGTAAAAAACAGTATAGAAATGGATATGCCGGAGGATTTCTTTTCCATAGACCTTATGAATGCCTATGAAAGTCTTGGACGTATTATAGGAGAAGCTGTGGGAGAAGATCTTGTAAACGAGATTTTCAGCAAATTCTGTATGGGAAAATAAGAGAGGAAAAACAGATGAAGACAGTAACAGAAAATTATGATGTTGTGGTAGTGGGGGCAGGACACGCAGGCTGTGAGGCAGCGCTTGCGTCTGCACGTCTGGGACTTTCTACTATTATGTTTACAGTCAGTGTAAACAGCATAGCGTTGATGCCGTGTAATCCAAACATTGGCGGAAGTTCCAAGGGCCATCTTGTAAAAGAGATTGATGCTCTTGGAGGAGAGATGGGAAAAAATATAGATAAAACCTTTATTCAGTCAAAGATGCTCAACCGTTCCAAAGGCCCGGCAGTCCATTCTCTTCGGGCCCAGGCAGATAAGCAGGCATATAGCAACGAGATGAGAAAAACGTTGGAAAATACAGAAAATCTTACGATTCGTCAGGGAGAGGTGACAAAGCTTCTTGTAGAGGAGGGTAAAATTACAGGTGTTCTGACGTATTCCGGTGCTGTTTATTATTGTAAGGCGGTCATTCTCTGTACAGGAACATACTTAAAGGCAAGATGTATTTATGGTGATGTAAGTAACGAAACGGGGCCAGATGGTCTTCAGGCTGCAAATTATCTTACAGACAGTTTAAAAGAGCTTGGAATTGAAATGTTCCGGTTTAAGACAGGAACGCCTGCCAGAATTGCAGGAAACAGCATTGATTACAGTAAGATGGAAGAGCAGTTTGGAGATGAGAGGGTTGTTCCATTTTCATTTTCTACAGATCCGGAAGATGTACAGATTGAGCAGAAATCCTGCTGGCTTACTTATACAAATGAGAAAACACATGAGATTATAAGGGCAAACCTTGACCGTTCTCCTTTGTATTCAGGAGCAATCGAAGGAACAGGTCCGAGATACTGTCCTTCTATTGAAGATAAAGTTGTGCGTTTTGCAGATAAAAACAGACATCAGGTATTTATTGAACCGGAAGGCATATATACAAATGAAATGTATATCGGCGGAATGTCAAGCTCCCTTCCTGAGGATGTGCAGTATGAGATGTACCGTTCGGTACCCGGACTTGAAAATGCAAGAATTGTGAGAAATGCTTATGCCATTGAATACGACTGTATTAATCCAAGACAGCTTTACCCAACTCTTGAATTTAAGAATATAAAGGGACTTTTCAGCGCCGGACAGTTTAACGGAAGTTCAGGATATGAGGAGGCGGCAGCGCAGGGATTAATTGCCGGAATAAATGCTGCAATGGAAATAAAAGGACAGGAGCAGTTGATACTTGACCGTTCAGAAGCATATATTGGAGTTCTCATAGATGACCTTGTAACAAAAGAAAACCATGAACCATATAGAATGATGACAAGCCGGGCAGAATACCGCCTTCTTTTAAGACAGGATAATGCAGACCTTCGTCTTAGGAAAAAAGGGTATCAGGCAGGATTGATTGATGAGGAGACTTATCAGAAGTCTGTAGAAAAGGAAAAACAGATCCAGGAAGAAATAAAAAGAATTGAACACGTAAATATCGGTGCATCTGAACGGGTACAGAGTCTTCTGGAATCGTTTGGAAGTACACCTTTAAAATCGGGAACAACTCTTGCTGAGCTGATAAGACGTCCGGAGCTTTCTTATGAGGCGGTTGCATCAATTGATGAAAACAGACCGGAGCTTTCCTGGGATGTAAAAGAGCAGGTAGATATTAATGTAAAATATGACGGATATATCAAAAGACAGCTTCGTCAGGTTGAGCAGTTCAAAAAGCTGGAGGCAAAGAAAATCCCGACAGATATTGATTATGAAAAAGTGGGAAGCCTTCGTATTGAGGCGAGACAGAAGCTTGAGATGTACCGACCAGTATCCATTGGACAGGCATCAAGAATCTCGGGCGTCTCTCCGGCAGATATTTCCGTGCTTCTTGTTTACATGGAACAGTATGGAAGAAGAAGGGAGGAAGTATAATGTATGATATGACCGTTCTGGAAAAGGGATGTGAAAATCTGGGGATTTCTCTTGATGAAAACCAGAAGGAACAGTTTATTAAATTCTACGAGTATCTTGTGGAAAAAAATAAAGTTATGAATTTAACAGGGATTACGGAATTTCAGGAGGTACTTGTAAAGCATTTTCTTGACAGCCTTGCCTGTGTGAAAGCGGTTGATCTGGCGAAAGTAAAAAAAGTGATGGACATTGGGACAGGGGCCGGTTTTCCGGGAGTTCCTCTAAAAATTGCGTTTCCTCATCTTGAGGAATGCCTGCTGGATTCGCTGAAGAAAAGAGTGACATTTCTTGAGGAAACTTTCAATCTTCTGGGATTCGATAAAATAACAGCCATTCATGGAAGAGCAGAAGAATTTGCGAAAAACAAGGCGTACAGAGAGCAGTATGATTTATGTGTCTCAAGAGCAGTGTCAAATCTGTCTACACTTTCTGAATACTGTCTTCCTTATGTAAAGAAGGGCGGTGTATTTATTTCCTATAAGTCGGGAAAGGTACAGGAAGAGGCAGAAGGCGCCGCAAGAGCTATTAAACTTTTAGGAGGAGAAATAAAGGATATTTGTTATTTCACACTTCCGGATTCGGAAATAGAGCGATCACTTGTTGTTATTGAAAAAGTAAAAAATACGCCGGGAAAATATCCCAGAAAAGCGGGAACACCGTTAAAAGAACCGCTTTAAGAAAGAGAAGGGCTTTTTAGTCCTTCTTTTTTCATGGAATAAACACAAAATCCTCACATTTTCATCGGACTTTCCTCACATTTTATCCATAAAATAGAAATTGTAGAGATAGCAGAATTCTGGATTCCCCATTCTCTGTTTCAGTCCAGAGGCTGTCTCTACAATTTTGTAAAACAGGAGGAGAGTAAATGATCGAAGTAACGAATCTGGTTAAAAGATACGGGGACCATACAGCAGTGGATCATCTTTCTTTTCATATTGAAAAGGGGAAAATCTATGGCTTTCTCGGACCGAATGGAGCAGGAAAATCCACTACGATGAATATGATAACCGGCTATATTGCCTCTACAGAGGGAAAGGTTGTTATTGACGGACATGATATTTTGGAAGAACCGGAGGAAGCCAAGAAATGCATCGGTTATCTGCCGGAACAACCGCCGCTTTACTTTGATATGACGGTTCTGGAGTATATGAAATTTGCGGCAGATCTTAAGAAAATTCCCAGAAAAGAAAGAGAATCCATGATCGAGGAGGTTATGGATATGGTAAAGATTACAGATATGAAAAACCGTCTCATCAAAAATCTGTCAAAGGGATACAGACAGAGAGTAGGGCTGGCGCAGGCAATTCTTGGTTATCCGGAAGTGATTATTCTTGATGAGCCTACAGTTGGTCTTGATCCGAAGCAGATTATAGAGATTCGTTCGCTGATTAAAGAACTGAAGAAGAAGCATACTGTTATTTTAAGTTCGCATATACTGTCAGAAGTAAGCGCAGTATGTGATTACGTATTGATTATTTCACATGGACGTCTTGTGGCAAGCGATACGCCTGATAATTTAAGCCGTCTTGCAGAAGGCTCTAATACCTTAAATATGCTTATTAAAGGTGAGAAAGAGCTGATAGAAAACGGGCTTAAGGAAATTGATAAGGTAAAAGAAACAGAGCTTGGCTCTAACGAGGAAGAAGGCGTGTGGAACGTAAGTGTTTCCACAGAAGAGCAGGAAGATATTCGCGAGGAAGTATTCCTGAAAATGGCAGAGCTTCATTGCCCGATTCTTGAAATGAAGTCGAAAAAAGTATCTCTGGAAGAAATTTTCCTGGAGCTTACAGAATCTGAAAAAAATAAGGAGACGAACCATGACAGCAGTTTATAAAAGAGAATTGAAAAGTTATCTGACTTCTATGGTTGGATACCTGTTTATATTTTTTGTTCTGATCGTGACAGGAATTTATTTTTCTGCCTATCAGCTTGCAGCCGCTTATCCGAAATTTGAATATACATTAAGTGCCCTGACCTTTGTATTTTTAATTGGCGTTCCTATTCTGAGTATGAGAGTGCTGGCGGAAGAACGGAAACAGAAGACAGATCAGCTTCTTCTGACATCTCCTGTTTCGGTCGGTAACATTGTAATGGGAAAATATCTGGCGCTTGTAACGGTATATGCGATACCTGTTTTAGTCATGTGCGTATATCCTATTATTATGTCGAAATTTGGAGAAGTTTCTTTTGCATCTGCCTATACGGCAATTCTGGGATTTTTTCTTCTTGGCTGTGCAAACCTTGCAATTGGCGTATTTATGTCTGCTTTGACAGAAAGCCAGGTTGTGGCCGCAGTTCTTACTTTTGTATTGTTGTTTGCTTTTTATATGATGAGCGGAATTTCCTCTTTCTTTTCACAGACATCAGTATCTACCTGCGTTGCCTTTGGTCTTTTGATCGTGGCAGCAGCTATCATTATTTATATCATGATAAAAAATATTTTTATCTCTGTGATAACAGGTATTGTGGGAGAAGTGACATTAGCAGTTGTTTATTTTGTAAAACCATCTGTGTTCGAAGGTGGAATACAGAAGATACTTGAGGTTTTTGATTTAAGCGGACATTTCAGCAATTTTACAAATTCCATACTGGATGTAACAGGAATTGTATATTTTCTTTCTGTAATTGCAGTGTGTCTTTTTCTTACAATACAGTCCATTCAGAAAAGACGTTGGAATTAGGAGGGGAGAGACAGAATGAGTTTTAGAAAAAAAGCAAAAAAAAATAACGAGCAAAATAAAGAAAAAAAGAACAGAAAATTTAATATAAAAAAGGTAGTAGGAACTGTAAGCAAAAAGCATATTAAAAATGGTTCTTATAGTATGATAATAACCGTTGTTTTTGTGGCAGCAGTTATTGTTATTAACATGATTGCAGGAAAAATCCCTTCAAAATATACGCAGATTGATGTGAGTGATTCAGGCCTTTATTCTATTGGAGATGAAACAAAGAAAGCATTAAAAGAATTGGATAAAGATGTGACGATTTATCAGATAGCACAGACCGGATACGAAGATAAGAACATATCATCTCTTTTGAAAAGATATAAAGATGAATCCAAACATATTAATATTGAAGTGAAAGACCCGGTTGTAAACCCGAAATTTGTTTCTGATTACACAAATGAGCAGATTTCTTCCAACAGTCTTATTGTTGAGTCTGGGGAAAGAAGTAAGATAATAAATTACAGCGATATGTATGAGAGCAGTTTGGATTATAATACTTACAGTTACCAGACAACTGGATTTGATGGGGAAGGTCAGATTACAAGTGCCATTGGATATGTGACATCGGAAAATCTTCCTGTTTTATATACCCTGGAAGGTCATGGGGAAAAAACACTTTCTACAGATTTAAAGGATAGTATTGAAAAAGCAAATATTGAAGTGGAGGAATTGAATCTTCTCACAGAAGAAAACGTGCCGGAAGATGCAAATTGTCTTATGATTGTTTCTCCAACTACAGATCTTTCTTCGACTGAAAAAGAAGCAGTTTTAAAATACCTGGAAAATGGCGGAAAAGCTATGATTTTTTCGGATTATACGGAGACAGAATTGAAAAATTTTGATTCTATATTAGAAAATTATGGCGTAAAACGTGCAGAAGGGCTTGTTTTTGAGGGAGATACACAGCATTATGCGATGCAGATGCCGTATTATCTTGTTCCGTCTGTTAAAAGTACAGAAGCATCATCAGAGGCAGCAGCTTCTGATTATCTGACACTTGCTCCATTTGCGCAGGGTATTCAAAAGCTGGACGATGTGAGAGATACTGTAAAAATAGAAAGTATCCTCACCACATCAGACAGTGCGTATTCAAAAATAAATATGAACAGTTCTCAGATAGAAAAAGAAGAGGGGGATATTGACGGACCATTTGACGTTGGGGTAAGCATAACAGAAAGTTTGACTGATGGGAAAGAGACACAGATTGTGTATTATTCTACTGCAAATATCATAGACAGCCAAGTTGATCAGATGGTTTCAGGAGGAAACCAGAAGCTTGTCACAGAATCTCTGAAGTGGCTGGCAGACACGGAAGAAAGTGCGAGTGTTTCTATTCCGTCTAAGAGTCTTCAGACAGCGTCTCTGACATTGACAGAATACGATGCAAGTTTCTGGAAAATATGGGTGATCGGTATTATCCCGGGCACTTTCCTGGTGTTTGGATTTGCGATTTGGTTTAAAAGGAGAAGAGCCTGATGAAGAAAAAAACAGTAAAAATGGTTTTAGCTGTAGTGTCTCTGGCTGTTTTGTGTGGAGTATATCTGGGAGTGAGTACGTATGTATCAAAACAGGAGGAGGCAGAGAACAGCAAAGAGGAAGAAGAACAGGTTTCTGTTACAGATGCTTCTGCAGATGAAATAGAGACGGTAAAATTTTTGATTGACAAAAAAGAAGTTACATTCCAGAGAAAAGAGGAAGAATGGGTAAAGGGCAATGATGAAGCGTTTCCTGTATCGCAGGATACTTTAAATAATGCTGTTGGTATGCTGGGAGATTTAAAGGCGGAGAGAGTTCTGGATGATGTAAGTGATTTGTCTGAATACGGACTGGATTCACCTGTAAATACCATTGTTTTTAAAACAAAGGTGGGGGAAGAAACTTCTATAAAAATAGGTGTGAAAAATGAGTCTGTAAGTCAGTATTATGTAAAGAAAAATGAGGACGATAAAAAGGTATATCTTGTGGCAAGTGCATCGATTGAACCATTTATGAACAGTCTTTACGATTATGCGGAGTCAGGAACTTTTCCGGAAATCAGTTCAGAAAATATAAAGGCAATTCAAGTGGAGGGGGAAACATCGTACAATTTGTCTGTGGATGAAAACGGATTTTGGTATGTTTCTGACGGGGGAAATCAGGAAAAGGCAGATTCTGCAAAAGCAGCAAGTATGGCTTCTTCTTTTAGTACTTTGGAATATGCTTCTTTTGTTAATTATGATGCCTCTGAGGAAGAAATGGAGAGCTATGGCTTGAATAAACCGTATGCGAACGTAATATTGAATTATGAAGAGGAAGTATCAAAAAAAGAAACAGATAATCTAAAATCGGAAGAAACAGAGTTGGAAGAGGCAGAAAATACAGAAGAAAAACAAGGAGAAAAAAAGGGAGAAGAGACAGGAGAGAAAAAAGAGGAAGAAGCAGAGATGGAAGATAAAAGCCTTGTGATACACGTAGGCAGTGAAGCAGAGGAGGGAGACAGATATGTAAGTGTTGATGACAGTAAAGAAGTTTACACAATGTCAGAAGAGACACTTTCAACATTCCTGGATAAAGATGACTCGGATTTTTGGGACATGAATGTATGTTATACTTCTATAAATGATATAGAAAGTGTTGAAATTACTTATAAAGGTGAAAGAAAGACTATAAATGTTTCACGTGAAACATCTAAAGATGAAGACGGAAATGAAACAGAGACGATTAGCTATGAAATGGACGGAAAAGAATTGGACAGCATAAACATGAATACTTTCTACAATAAAGTCAGTAATATGACAGCGCAAAAGAGAGTGTCAGACGATACGACTCTGAACTCAGAGCCGGAAATGAAAATTGTTCTCAGAAAGACAGATGGAACAGAGGAGGAAGTATCGTATCACAGTTATGATTCTAATTTTTATGGTGTGAAAGCGGAAAACAAAATATATATGGTGAATAAAATGAATATAAAAGAAATGTTTGAAGCTTATGAACAGGTAGAAGGAGAGAATAACGAAGAAGTTTCCAGAACAGAAGAGTAACCGTATAAGAGAAGATTATTAATAAAGAAGCGCAAATTCCTTTGTTTTATCCTGGGAATTTGTGCTTCTTTATTTAAGTGCATGGAATTGCGTCTGATAGTTGCACGAAATACCATATAGTATATTTTGATGATTACATTTTACTTTTAAAAGAAAATACCTACTTGCTCAAGAAAGTGTTCCGGGTCTTCCATATGAGGCAGGCGTTTAGTTTTTGGAATCTGGACAGATTCAATAGCGGGATTTAGCCGAGCATATTCATTTGCGATAAGCTGGCTGCTGCTTTCTTCACCGGAGACGATATAAAGGCAGTTATCAATAGAAGAAAGTGCATGGTCAATGCTGATATTTACATATTTTCCAATGAGACTGCCTAATAAAAATTTTGCATAGCAGCCACCTTTATGTGCTGCTTCATAATAAGTATCAATGATTTCATCTGATACATGAAATGGATTGTGATACATGTTTTCTATAAAAAGATTGCTTGTATTTTCACGTGAAACAATCATGTGATATACCAGGGTTCCAAATACAGGGATTTCTAAAGCGGTTTTAAGCAGCTTTTCTTTATATCCTGGTATTTTCTGGAGTGAATTAAGGCTTGGAGGATTTACAAGCATAAGTTTACCCAGATATTCTTTTTCGTTTAAACAGGACATAACGGCAAAAGAACAGGACATTCCGCTTGCTATAATGTCGGTTTTTTCCTTGATAACATCTTTCACAAAGTCACATATCAATTGTACATACAGGAAGTTTGTATAAGTGATTCCCGGTTTGGCAGAACGCCCGCAGCCAAGTAAATCTATAGTATAAACTGTGTGTTCTGTTGCAAGTTCTTTTTCAATACGATTCCATTCATAGCCGGAAGCTCCGGGAAGCAAATCGTGTATCAAAAGAATTGGTGAGCCTTCCCCTCTTTTTGTATAGTAAATATCTCCTAGACGCCATTCATAAAAGTTTCTGCAGGATATATCCAACATTTCTTTTAACTGTGAAGTTGCAGCAATAAATTTATTTGCAACATGAATAACTGTTGTAGCGCTTCCGGCAAGCACAGCTAAGGTCAGAAGTTTATGGTTCTTTTTTTTCATAATAAGCCTCCTTGTTTTGCTGGTATAAACGGGTATTAATTGTATTTATTATACGCTAAAATAAGTGGGTTTACAATGGTTTTTCGCTTTTGCAATCACATGAAAAGTACAGGGAGAGATTGTTTGGCGGAACTATCCTGCGAGGTGTTTTGGCATGCATATGTCGAAATCTCAAGATATAAAAAAATAAATCTTATTGTCACATGAAATTTTGAATAAATGTTGAATTGTTGCTATAAACAGTGACCGTTGGAATATTGTACATTTAGGGAGGATGACAAAAAATAGATTTCTGAGATAAAAGATTAAAAAAAGGCGGATTGGGTATACTATACAATAAAAGGAATAAAACAAATTCTTTTTTTTATGTTTCACGTGAAACATTATGTAGAAAGATAAAAATAAAAGTGCTATAATGAAAATAGTAAACTTAGAATGATCTCTCGGAATCCTGAGTGATTATTACCGGCAATAGCCGAAATGTGTACTT
>UQJE01000012.1 GCA_900541345.1 uncultured Blautia sp. | reverse complement strand
CTAGATTTTCCACAGTTTACGGGACATTTGGTGTGTGGAAAACTTTTGTACTTATATTTGTACAATCCACATTCTTCTACATTCTTTGTGCAATTTGCTACTTTTTATTCCTTTTTCGACATCTGAAAAACTCTGGCGCAATTTTTTTCTTTATCTGTCAGACTATTCTCTTTTTCTTACTCCACGTAGGCACCGATTCCATATGGCTGCTGATAATCATAATCTGAAATCTTAATTCCTGTCTCTGCTGTACTTGCATGGATTACCTTCCCGTCACCGATATACAGTGCAACATGGTAAATTCCCTCCGGAGAATCCCCATAAAAAACAAGATCTCCTGTTTCCATCTCACTCATATCCTTTTTCTCAGAATCCATATACTGACTTGCAGCTACTCTTGGAAGCTCATACCCAAAATTTGCAAAGACAGACATTACAAATCCGGAGCAGTCCGCTCCGTTTGTAAGACTTGTCCCTCCGTACACATAGGGGTTGCCCTCAAACTGGAGAGCGTAATCCACGATTTCCTGACGCTTCGCAGCACGTTCTTCTTCTGCTTTTCTCCGGGCTTCCTCCGCTTTTTTTCTGGCTTCTTCTGCTTTTCTCTTTTTCTCAGCTTCTCTTGCAGCTTCTTCTGCAGCAGCTTTTTCCTCCTGCATTTTGCGAACTTCTTTTTCTGTTCTTTTTGCAATCTCCTCTGCAAGCTCAGTCACTGCTCCGCTGCTGACGTCTTCCCCATCTGTGAGCAAATCTCCTGACTCCAGAACATCATCTGCCAGAACAGACTGAGGCATAAAAACAGAAACCATACAAAAACTTAAAAACATCGCTGTTAATTTTTTTCTCATGATATAATACACTCCTTGTAATTGTTACATATTTGTTACATTTTATGAATCATTTGTGTATAATATCACAAGACCATTGCCCTGTCAAATCCTAAGAAGATACTCCTGCACTGCAGTCACCGCATTTGCCCCGTCAGAAACCGCAGTTACCACCTGTCTGAGAGACTTTGTTCTTAAATCTCCCGCTGCAAAAATTCCCGGCACACTTGTAATTCCTTCCTCGCCTGCCACAATATACCCATAGTCGTCTGTCTCTACCATATCTTTCACGAGCCATGTATTGGGAATTGTTCCAACGGCAATAAACACGCCATCCGCCTCAATGCGGCGTTCCTCCCCTGACACTTTATTTTTTACAAGAAGAGCCTTTACCATATCCTCTCCCTGAATTTCAACAGGATCGCTGTTCCACACAAGCTCTACGTTTTCACAGGCAAAAAGACGCTCCTGGAGAATCTTATCTGCACGAAGCGCATCTCTTCTGTGTACAAGATATACTTTTTCGCACATTCTGGAAAGGAAAATCGCGTCCTCACATGCAACGTTTCCTCCGCCAACTACTACCGTTGTTCTGCCTCGGAAAAATGCCCCGTCGCATGTAGCACAGTAGGAAACACCTGCTCCTCCAAATTTTTCCTCTCCCGGAATCCCAAGCTTTCTATGAGAAGCCCCAAGAGCAAGAATCACAGCCTTTGTTCTGTACGTATTTTTCCTTGTGCGAATTATCTTTTCTTTTCCGTCATCTTCTATGGAAAGAACCTCATCGCAGGCAGGAGAAAGTCCCAGCTTTTCTGCGTGAGTTCCAAAAGCCTCCCCCAGATCCATTCCCGTCACACCCGGCATTCCCGGATAGTTATCTACCTCATACGTATCTGTAATCTGTCCTCCCGGCATACATCTATTGTCCACCCATACTGTTTTCAACATGGCTCTTGACGCGTAGATCGCGGCACTCACGCCCGCCGGTCCGGCTCCGATGATTACAAGGTCATATATTTCTGTCATTGTATTTCACTCCTTTTATCTATCCTAATCAGGACTTTAATTGTCCTGTATCAATCATAACATATAATCCTGTTTTTTCCAATAAGATAGTAAAAACAGAAACTTTTGTGAGGATTGTATGCCTTTTAAAAACTCTAAACCAGGAAAAGTTTTTCCGGTACTTCTCACTCTTTGTTTTATCTTTCTGTCCGGTATTACTATTGGTTATTTTTCTAATCATGTATTCTCGGAAAATGCCCGGTTTAAAAAATTCACAGAAGAGCTTTTTGAAAAAGAAGTTTCCGGCAGCTCCCTTACTTTCCACTACTCTGTCGCTCATCCGGAAAAAGCAGGTCTGAAACGCCCCAAGCCAACACTTGGAACTGTAAATACAGACATGGAAAAAACATACGCCCTCTGCCAGGAATATGAGGATACGCTCCGAAGCTTTTCTTATTCCAAACTTTCCCGGGAAAACCAGATTACTCTTGATATGCTCCTGCTCTACTTTCACACACAGGCTTCCCTTGGAGATCATTATCTTCTGGAAGAAATGCTCTCTCCCAGCCTCGGTATTCAGGCACAGCTCCCTGTCCTTCTTGCAGAATATGCCTTTTATGAAGACCAGGACGTATCGGACTATCTGAACCTTCTCTCCAGCATAGAACCTTACTTTGAAAGTATTCTCTCTTTTCAGAGAAAAAAATCAGAATCCGGATATTTTATGAGCGATGTAACCCTAGAGCGAATCTGCAGCCAGTGTGAATCCTTCATCAAAAACCCTGACTCCAACTATATGCTGGAAATCTTTGATACAAAGCTTGCACAGTATGGAAATTTCTCAGAAGAAGAGCAGACAAAACTAAAAGCCACCCATAAAAAGATTATTCTGGAATGTGTAATCCCTGCCTACGAAAAACTGATTCAGGGACTCCGGGAATTAAAGGGAACCGGAAAAAATCCTCAGGGACTTGCCCATTTTCCAGGTGGTCAGGACTACTACTCCTATCTCCTGAAAAGCCAGGTGGGAACTTACGTCCCTGTAGAAAAAATCAGACAGCGCCTTACAAAACAACTTCTAAATGATACAAAAACCATTCAGCTCATGTTAAAGGAACAGCCTTCTCTCGCTTCTAAATTTATGGAAAATAATATTTTCCCGGATATGAAACCAAAAGAAATGATGCAGCATCTCCAGAAACAGATTATAAAAGATTTTCCGGAGCTTTCGGACGTTTCCTACGAAATCCGCTACGTTCATAAATCTCTTGAAGAATATTTAAGTCCTGCCTTTTACCTCACGCCCCCTGTTGATACAAAAAGCCCCAATGTTATTTACATCAACAACGCCGGAAACAGCCAGAAGCTTGATTTATTTACCACCCTTTCTCACGAAGGCTTCCCAGGACATCTTTACCAGACTATGTTTTTTGCAGAGGCAAATAAAAATCCCATTCGAAGCCTTATCGAATCCAGCGGTTACATAGAAGGCTGGGCAACATATGTAGAGCCTTTCGCATACGGCTACAGCGCTTCTTTCATAGAAGATGACGCAGCAAAAGACATTGGAACGCTCGCATGGCTGAACCGAAGCGTAAACTTAAATATCTGCTGCCTTATGGATATCGGCATTCATTATTATGGCTGGAGCCCGGAACAGGCAGCTTCCTTCCTGCGCGTCTTTGGTATTTCTCCAACCACAGCCGGGGAGATTTATCAATACGTTGTGGAAACACCTGCAAACTATCTGAAATACTACTGGGGATACTTGAATTTCCTTGATCTTAGAAAAGCAGAAGAAAAAAGACTTGGCGAAGATTTTTCCCTGAAGGAATTTCATCAGAAGATTCTGGAAATCGGAGCCGTTCCTTTCCCTGTTCTTGAAAAGTACATAAAATGACTTTATTTGCCTTCCTGAATTTGCTATAATAAAAAGTACAGGTACGCAGATACCTGATAAATGATTGAAAATACAGAGGACGTTCCCATGAAACGAAATGAAAATATACCCCTTAATTTTAAGGAGCGAATGAATTCCAAAATCAGTCTCATCTGCTCCATCGCCGTACTTGCTGTTCTTTGCCTGTTTTTCCATCAGCTGGATTATCAGATTATACAAAAACCGGCAATCGAAGCGGAAAGAAAAGCAAAGCTTGAAAAGGAAAAGGCGGAAAAAGCAGCCAGAACTCCGGTTGTCACAACTGCCTCCGTTATCGCAGTAGGCGACAATCTTTATCATCAGTCCTTGATTGATTCCGGAAGAAACGATTCCGGCGAGTGGAACTACGACCACATTTATCAGAATGTACTGGATGAAATTCAAAGCGCAGACATCGCCATGATTGATCAGGAAACTGTCTTTACAACAGATCACGATGCCGTAAGCTCTTATCCTTCTTTTGCAACGCCTACAGAGGTTGGCGATGCCATTGTAAAAGCAGGCTTTGACGTAGTGGAATCCGCCACAAACCATATTGACGATTACGGTTATGATTATATGGCACAAACCTTTGAATTTTGGCGCACCAATTATCCTGACATTACCCTCATTGGCATTCATGAAACAGAAGAAGATGCAGCTTCTGTAAAAGTCCGGGAAGTAAACGGAATTAAAATTGCCTTTCTCGACTATACATACGGTACGAACAACTCCGGCGCAGGAGAAGGCAAAGAATATATGATTGATATTTTTGACAAAGCAAAAGTTGCCGCTTCCATACAGAAGGCAAAAGAAGTCTCCGACTGCATTGTCTTTGTGGCGCACTGGGGCACAGAAGATGAAACTATGCCAAATGAATACGAAAAACAATGGGCTTCCTTTCTTCTGCAGCAGGGTGTAGATGTAGTAATCGGAGGACACCCTCACGTTCTTCAGCCATACGGCATTATGTCAGACGACAAGGGCAACGAAATGGTGATTTTCTATTCCCTTGGAAACTTCGTTTCCACCCAACAGCAGCTTCCTGAGCTTCTTGGCGGAATGGGGAAATTTACTATAGAGAAATCCGTTTTAAACGGAAAATCCACTGTAAGAATTTTAAATCCTGAAATAGAACCTCTCGTTATGCACTATAACAGCGAAACCGGCGAATTTGGTCCGTATATGCTTTCCGACTACACAGACGAGCTGGCAGCCCAGCACGGCGTCCATAATTACATAGAAGAATCGTTTACTGTAGAAAGCTTAAAAGAAACATATAATAAGATCATGTCCATGAATGTAACGCCGTCTACCGGTACAAATCTTCTTGAAGTTTCCTTTGACTGGGACGGCAGCATGCTAGACAAAAACGGCAACTATGTAGAGGACACAGAATCTATAACAGCAGACCAGTATTACGGTGCACTTTACGAAGCGCAGCAGGCAGAAGAAGAAAACTCCCCGGAGGACGACTCCGGGGAATATGAGGAAGAATGATAATCAAAGACTTCCGATTGTGTCCGTTACAGACATTTTCCGTATTCTTCTCGCAGGACCTGCAACAGATATCATAATGGAAAAAGCCAGAACAGCCAGAATAATTCCTGTCTGAACAATCGGAAATTTCCAGGAATCGCCCCATTTTGAAGTAATGAGCGTTTCAAAAAGAAATCTGTGTATGGGAATTCCTCCAAGCAGACCGACAGCAATTCCGCAGATGCCATAGGTGGCAGCTTCTGCTGCTACCATGCGCACTGCCTGTCTGTCCGACATTCCAATGGCTCTCATTGCCCCGAACTGCCGCATTCTCGAATCAGCACTCATACTGATGCTGTTTATTATGTGAAAAACGGCAATCAGGCTGATCACAACAAGAAATCCATATACAAGAACCGCAAATGAATAATACGCACCTTTTACTTCCTCATTTGACATTCTCTTATCAGAAAACAGCACCGTTTCCCCTGCTGCCTCTCTTATCTTTTCCACCGTCTCATTCGAATCCTTTTTCTCAAGCTGTATATTCAAAACTGTGTATTTTTCGTCTTTCATTCCCTCTCCGGAAATTGTTTTCACTCCCGGAATTTCTCTTATCATATCTGCAAGCTCTTTCGGAAGAGAAGGCATATTGTTTTCCCCGAAAACAGAAATATCCGGTGCATCCGGCTGAAGGGGCTTGAGAGCATGATTCATAAAATCTACAGTTGTTCCGAAAGCAAGAAAAAGAACAATACTGAACCCAAAGGAAACTGTCATAAGAAACAGATTTTTCCGACTTCCCTTTGCATGATGGATTCCAAGAGAGATTTCTACTGGAAAGCATCCTTTTCCAGCAGGCTTTTTTATTTCATTTACAGTGCCTGCATTCCCTGATACAGCAGTAAGAGGCGAAACCTTTGACGCCCGCTTCGCCGGAGAGCAGGCGCTTAAAAGTACCGTCAAAACCCCGATTACAGCTCCTGCAAGAAGCCCCGGAAGGCTGATTGCAAATACCGGCATTTCCTTAAAATAACCGGGACTTAAAACCCGGAGCAGAGCGCAGATGCCCCATATCACAAAAGAGGCTAAAAGAAGTCCTGCCGGAATGGCTGTCTTACACCAGTTTAATGCCTCTCTTCTCACAAATTTTCTCACCTGTTTCCCCGTTGCCCCAAGACAGCGCAGCATACCGAAAAATTCTGTCTGTCTTGCCACGCTGCTGTTCAGACTTCCCGTAATCATAAAAATTCCTGCCACAGATACAAGAACTGCCAGAACAGCCGCAGCAATATATAACTGCATCATATATGTATCATCGCTCTGCATCATAAGTCCCAGAAGTTTTGCATTTTCACCGACTTTATCTTTGGATAAAGAAAAACTTTCACATATGTTGTTTATACTTTTCTGAATATTTACAAAAGGCTGAAACTGAACATAATATTCCATATCTTTCGTTTCTGTTGCATTCATGAAAGAAGCCCGATAGCCCTCCTCATTTAGGAAAATCCCAAAAACATCCCATTTCATAAGCATGGAAGTGTCACCTGTGATTCCGGAAACCGTATATTCCTGATTTCCTTCCGGTGTCCTGAGAGTTATTTTATCCCCTGCTTTTAATCCAAGCTGCTCTTTCATATTTTCTGACACAACTGCCTCGTCCGGTTCTTCGGGAAATTTTCCCTCCATTATTTTAATAGAAGGATATAAATTCAGAAATCCCCTGTCAAATCCGCATATGACGCTCTTCTTTCCCTCTACAAAATAGTCTTTATCCAGCTTATAATTTGTCACTGCATAAAAAGCAGATGCCTTTACATCAGGGCGCTTTGAAATAAGTGAAGCCTCCTCTTCTGCCAGCCCCCGAAAACATACGTGCCAGGCTCCATCTGACTGAATTGCCTGCTGTTTTTCATTTTGCACCTCCATATCTGCCATACCAAAAATCACAGCCACAAGAAAAACGGAGAGAAAAATACAGAATCGTGTCATAAAACTCTGTTTTTTCCGTATCTTTTCAGAAATCTTTACAAGCTCAAGATAATTTTTCATTTGCCGCACCTCCCAGGTCACGAAGCTCTCCGTCTGAAACCTCCAGAACTCTGTCTGCACAGGCAGCAAGCGCTGTGTTATGAGTGATCATGAGAATTGTCTGTCTGTAACGTCTGGAAGCCTGAAGCAAAAGATCCATAACGTCCCTGCTGTTCTTCCTGTCAAGGTTTCCCGTAGGCTCATCAGCCAGAATCAGCATCGGTTTTGTAATCAGAGCCCTGCCGATTGCCACTCTCTGCTGCTGCCCTCCGGAAAGCTGCCCCGGAAGCGCATGACGCCTTTCCGAAAGCCCAAGAATCTCCAGAATTTCTTCCACTTCCTCCTTATCTGCCTTCTTATTATCAAGAAGCAGCGGAAAAATAATATTATTCTCCACATCCAGTTCCTGAATCAAATGGAAAGACTGAAAAACAAACCCTATATTTCTTCTTCGAAAAATTGTCCTTTCATTTTCCTTCATCTGAAATAAATTTTCTCCGTCCAGATAAATATTCCCTGATGTGGGCGTATCCAGCCCTCCGATGCAATTTAAAAGCGTACTTTTTCCGGAACCAGATTCTCCTACAACAGCTGCAAATTCTCCCTTTTCCAGAAAAAAAGAAACATTTTTTACAGCTTCTACCTCTGCGCTTCCTTTTCCGTAAGTTTTACAAAGTCTGTCTACCTTTAAAATTTCCATAATCTTTAACCTCCTGTGTCATGAAAAAACAATACCATCTCTCCCTTACATACAGATGAATTTTCAAAAATTTTCCCTTACAGTTCTGTCACATACGAAAAAGAAATCACAAATACGCTTCCCTTTCCTTCCTGACTGGAAACTGTAAGACTTCCTCCCTGCTCTTCCACGATAGCCTTTGCAAGAGGAAGCCCAAGACCGGAACCCCCGGAAGACGAAGAGGAACTTCTGTAAAACCGCTTAAAAATATGATAAATATCTTCTTCTGAAATTCCGCTTCCATTATCCTCCACAGAAATACGAATCATCACAGGGGATTTCTCCCAGGAAATCTTTACAAAATCCCCCTCGTCTGTATGGTCCAGAGCGTTTTTTATCAGATTTGACACAGCCTCCTCAGTCCAGCTTCTATCACAGTTTAAAATCGTTTTCTCTCCTTCCAGAAAGAACTGTTTTCCTTCTTTTTCCGCTCTTGTAATAAAGCCTTCTGCCGCATCTTTCACAAGACTTCCCACATCACAGGGCTTTTTTTCAAAGGAAATGGTTTTTGCATCAAGACGTACTATTTTCAAAAGATTTCCCGTAAGACGTTCCATTCGCTCTAAAGAGAGAAGTGCCTTCTCCCCGAAAACCTCCACTGCATCTTTATCATCCATCATGATTTCCATATACATATTTAAAGCTGCAAGAGGTGTTTTTAACTGATGGGAAATATCCGAAACCATATCCTTAAGAAAATCCTTCGCCTTCTGCGCTGCCTCCTCTCTGGCGCAAAAAGCAGTTGCCAGACGATTTACAGAGGAAAACAGACGGTAAATGCCTCCTGTTTCATTCCCCGGAAGACGGCGCTCTGTTTCCCCTGTCTGAAACGCTTCTATTATTTTTACAGCCTTCTCATACTGTCTTTCTCTTTGTAAAAGAAAGGCAGATGCGCCTCCCAGAAACCAAAAAACAGCCAGAAAACCTCCTGTTGCCAGAACAATCTCAAATAAAAAGTTGTCTGTTTCCCCCGACTCTAATAACCAGAAATTTTCTTTTTCTGTGTGCCCCAGTTTTTCCAGAAACCTTTCCCCTTCCTCCGTAATCTCTCTGCTTTGCAGAATATCACCTATCTCATCTTCTCTCAGCCCCTTCTCTAACATGGCGGAAGAAACTGTTTTTTCCCATTGCAAAAACATGGTCTTTGTCTCTCTTGCTCGGCACACTCCCAGAAAAAAAGAAAAAAAGAGAAGGAATGCACAGCCTCCTCCCACAAATACCATATACATCCGGTTTTGTTTTTCCTGTAAAAAGCCCATTGCTCATTCCTCCCACATATATCCGAGTCCCCGCACTGTCTTTAAGTGTTCCGGCTCAGAAGGATTTTTCTCCGTTTTCCGACGCAGTCTCCGAATATAGACAGATAAGGTATTATCATCCACAAAACTTCCCTTATCGTCCCACAGTTTGTCAAGAATCTTCTCTCTCGTAAGAATCTGTCCCGAATTTCCCACCAGAAGGCAGAGAAGCCTGTATTCCGCACCTGTAAGATCAAGCTGCTCTCCAGCCAGATATGCACGACTTCCGGAAAGGTCGATAACGAGTTCTCCACATTTTATTTCTGCTTCATTTTTGTCTGTTTTCCACTGCTCACTTCTTCTTAGCAATGCCCGAATACGGGAGCAAAGCTCCCCCAGCTTAAACGGCTTTGTAATGTAATCGTCGCCACCTATGTCCAGACCACGTATAATCTGCACTTCCTCATCTGCTGCCGTAAGAAAGATAACCGGAACTGTACTTCCGTTTTTCCGAATCTCCTCACATACCTCAAACCCGCTTCCGTCCGGAAGCGTTACGTCAAGAAGAAACAAATCCGGCTCTTTTCCTTCCAGTCTTTTCTTTGCCTCTTTTACCGTTCTTACGATTTCCACAGAAAATCCATTTTTTATAAGCGCATATTCCAGCCCGTCAATCAAACTTTCATCGTCCTCCAAAAGAAGTATTGTACTCATAACGCCTCCCTGTCCTTTTCTGATACCATCATACCATATTTAAAAGGACGATGGGCTTACAAAATTGTAAGGTAAGGGGAAAAATAAAAACAGGATGGTTGCCTTTTGCGGAAACGTATCCTGCCTGATGTTTTATTTACTTTTTTCTGTTATCACAAATCTTTCCAATAAAAAAGAATCCTGCAAGCAGGTTTCTCCGCCTGCGGCGGGTCGCTTTAGCGACGTACTTCTTTTCCGCCGCAGTGCGCTCCTACGCGGAGCGTTTTTTTATGCTATGGAACATTAGGGAGTAATTTCTTATAGCATAAAAAACGGCTGCCGGATAATTAGATAGATTATCCGAACAGCCGCCTTCATCTATTTTTGACTTTTTCCCGATTGCAGAATACCTGATATTTCCAGAACGGTAATGTAATTTGCAGGTTTCAATAATCCCGTAAAACATTCTTTCATATCCCGGCTTCTGCCTTGCTATGTACAGATAATAATGGATGCTGACATTAATATCTGACTATTTGACTAAAATTCCATTTGTTAAGGTCGTTGTGGATTCCTTCACTCCGCCTTCCTTTGCTGCATGATAGCCACGCACACGGTAGTAATAACCACTTGGGACAATAACGTTAATGCTCTGGTCTAATGCCGTTGCATTATTCTTTGTAAAATCCCAGCTTTTATATGTAGAATATACGCCATTTACCTTTCTTTCAAGATAAAGAGAAAGATACATAGTATCGCAAAGGCGATGTCCCTGTGTTAATCCATATACATTGACTTTGTTACTTGCAAGCTTTGTTATTTTCGCATTGCCAAAATTCAGATTGTTACCTTTCAAAAGACTGTAGCTTGTGTCTTCTGCAAAGTCTGCTTCTGTTTCTAGTGGTGTTACTTCCTCTAAAAGACTTGCTGCCGAAACCGGAGCTACGCTCAATACAGCCAATATACATGCCAGAATTATCATAACTGCTTTGTGTAAAAATCCCTTTTTCATCTTCTTCTCACCTCCTGTCGCATCTGCAAATTACCCTTACATATAGTAATACGACTGAAACCGAGAAAAATCACGCTAAAAAATCATTTCTTTTAAAATTTTTTCAAATATTTTTTTCGGCATCTTTCCACTGAACTGATAATAACAGCCCTTCCACTCCCATTCTGCCAAATAATTAGGCACTGAATCTCCCGTTTCTTGAATTTCTGAAATATTAACCAATATTTCTTCCTTTGGTATATAAATCATATCTGAACTATTTTCTACAACACTTAAATTATTACTCTGTGTTTTTGTCCGACTATTATCAATATAAAGACTTGCTATATTATTCTCATATTCATACTGTAAATTAACTGTTCCAGCTTCTTTTCTTATAAAATAATCATAAAACTCAAACGTCTCCGGTCTATACAAGAACTCCGGCACTTCCACTCCCATTTCTTCCTCAATTTTATCGCGAGCCTGCTCTTCATCTAAAGATGGCTTGTCATTACTGGCATCGTTGTCGATTAAGATTTTCGTATCATTCCCCGTCAAATATTTCACACTGTCCACAAAATAATTCCTGTTTGCTTCAATCGTCATACTTGCCGCGAAAACAGCAATCGCACATACAATAACAAAGCCAGCCACTTTGGAGAGTTTCCGATAGCCAACAGCAGAATCCCCCTTAAAAGAAAAGCGCTTTTTCCACTTTTCTTTACGAAGGTGTTCTTTTTTCTCCTCTTCCTTCTGCAGTTCCTCCTGCATTTTGATGCGTTCCATTGCCTCTGCAAAAAACCGATCCAGCTCCTCATCAGTAATGTCATCTTTTCTTCTAAAAACTCTGGAGAAGAAATTATTCTCCAGTGACCTGTTTTCTTTTTCCATCTGCTTTTCTACCCATTCACGCAGCTCTTCATCACTTAATTTCCTGAACATTTTTCTCCTGATCTCCTATCTTTCCTTGACAATTCTGTTTCCCGGGGGCATATTATAAATGATACCGTATGTATCATGGCGTAAAAGCCTTATTACGATTTTTCAGGAGGAACCCCTATGAAACATATTGTACTTACAGGCGGCGGTACAGCCGGACACGTAACTCCAAATATTGCCCTTATCCCCATGCTTCAGGAAAAAGGATATAAAATTTCCTATATCGGCTCATATGAAGGTATTGAAAGAAAACTGATTGAAGAACTGGGCATTCCCTATTATGGAATTTCGTCCGGCAAGTTAAGACGCTACTTCGATTTAAAAAATTTCTCTGACCCTTTCCGTGTGTTAAAAGGATTCGGTCAGGCAAAAAAACTTTTAAAAGATTTAAATCCTGATGTTGTATTTTCCAAAGGAGGATTTGTTACAGTTCCCGTTGTGATTGCCGCAAAAAAATGCAAAATTCCGGCTATTATCCACGAGTCCGACATGACTCCCGGCCTTGCAAACAAGCTGTGCCTTCCCTCTGCAGCCAAAGTATGCTGCAATTTCCCGGAAACCGTAAAAAATCTGCCTGCCGAAAAAGCAGTTCTCACAGGCACGCCAATTCGTAAGGAACTGATGAGCGGAAGCAAAGAAGCAGCCCGCAAATTCTGCGGTTTTACAGATGACAAACCGGTTCTCCTGATTATCGGAGGAAGCCTAGGAGCTGCATCAGTCAATGAAAATGTGCGAAAAATCCTTCCAAAGCTCCTTCCAGATTTCCAGGTAATTCACCTTTGCGGAAAAGGAAAGCTGGACGAAAGCCTCAAAGGAACCTCTGGTTATGTTCAATTTGAATATATCAAAGAAGAACTTCCTGATTTATTCGCACTGGCAGACATTGTAATCTCCCGCGCAGGCGCCAACGCCATTTGTGAACTGAAAGCTCTCCATAAACCAGCTCTTCTGATTCCTCTTTCTGCAAACGCAAGCAGAGGCGACCAGATTTTAAATGCCCGTTCCTTTGAAAAACAGGGATACAGCATGGTTCTGGAGGAAGAAGAAATCACAGAAGACATTCTGTTAAAGGCAATTAAAGAACTGTACGAAAACCGCCAGACTTATATAGATGCCATGTCTTCCGGAGAAGAAAAAGATTCCATTACTCAGATTGTAAATCTTATTGAGGACTGCGCAAAAACATCTCGCTGAATATAACAGTTCGCTTACATTCTTTGTACTAGTACAACGAATATAAATTAACTACCCTATTCATGTGCATGATTGCTCGATTACATCGTTGTCGTCAATCGTCGTAGCCACCGCTACGCCTCATTCCTCCGCCTCGTACTCGAAACAATCATCCTCCATGAATACGGCAGAAACTTATTATTCGTTGTACTAGTCATATATTCTGGACATTTCCCGCTCTATCCATTGTTTTGTCCGAAAAATACGGTTATTGACTCCATTTCTTGTCAGTCCGTATTCTTTGGCAACTTCATCAGGCGAAATGTCCAGATATTTTACTTTTATCAAAATTTCATAATTCATGGGATTTGCCACCCGAAGTCTCTGCAAAACAAGTTTCGCGTATTCCTTTTCTTCCATTTGAAGAATTCTCGCTTCCAGATTGCACTCTTCATCTACCAACCGATCTTCCAGAAAGTCCTCTTCTGCAGTGCTCTCGCGCTTGATATGTCCGTATTTCCGATAATCCAGCGCTTTATTTACCGTTGCTCTTTTTACAAAACCATATAACATTTTCTCATCTTTTTTAAGATTAAGATGTTTGCTTTGCTGAAACAGACTGCAGAACACCTCCTGCGCAATGTCCTGTGCTGTATCTATACTCTTTACAATTTCATTCGCTATACTTATTGAGAATCTAAAGTATTTTTTATAAAACTCTCTAAAATCCTCACGTTTCATCTTTTGTTCATATCCCACCGAAAAGCTTTACAGACAGGCTTTTACTTTTTCTAAAATTTCATCTCGTTCTTTTTCAGACAGTTCTCCAGGCGTCCATGTAATTCCTGCATTGTCTCCTTTATATCGTGGAATCAGATGCATATGGAAGTGAAATACAGTCTGTCCTGCCGGTTCTCCGTTATTCTGCACAATATTAAAACCGTCGCACTGCAAAGCCTCTGTCATTGCCCCTGCCATTTTCTTTGCAAGAATCATTGCCTTTCCTGCAAGCTCGTCAGATAACTCATAAATATTTGCCGCATGAGTCTTTGGAAGAATCAGGGCATGACCTTTACTGGCGGGACCAAGGTCAAGAATTACTCTGAAATTCTCATCTTCCCACAAAGTTGCTGCGGGAATCTCTCCATTTGCAATTTTACAAAAAATACAACCTTCCATTTTTTCTCTCCTTCTCTTATTTATACTTTTTTGTCGCAATTTTGCGAATTTTTCAACACGAATTTCATTGATAATTATATACCAGAATGCTACACTTTTTTTGAGGTGATGACTAATGAAAACAAATGCCACAGCAGAACAGATACGAGAAGAATTTCAGTTTACCCTGTCGAAATTTTCTCACGAAATCCGAAATCCTGTATCTCTCATAAGCAGTTCCCTTCAAATGATGGCAAGCGCTCATCCGGATGTAACAGATTATGAAAACTGGGACGATATTATGGATAATCTTGATTATGTAAAAGAACTGTTAAATGAACTTTCCAACTACAATAACGCAGGACGAATTTCCCCAAAACCAACTGACATAAAATTATATCTGGAAAATATCCTGTCCTCCGTACGTCCTACTCTCGATTACCTGAATATCCATTTAGAAACTGATTTTTCTCCGCTTCTGCCTGAACTCGCCATTGATCGGACGAAAATAAGGCAGGCGCTTTTAAATCTTCTTCGGAACGCCCAGGAAGCCATCTCCAATCCTGATGGAAAAATCCTTCTGAAGGCAGAGCCCTGGGAAAAAGGAATCTGCATTTCCGTTTCAGATAACGGCTGCGGGATTCCTCCCAGCGAAAAAAATAATATTTTCAATCCCTTTGTTTCCTTGAAGAAAAATGGCACCGGTCTTGGGCTTGCAGTCACAAGGCAGATTGTTGAAGCGCATAATGGGCATATCGAAACAGACAGCCGACCTGGTCACGGCTCGACGTTCCGGATTTTCCTTTGATGATACAATAAGATACTTACCAGAAATCCGCAGGCCATTCCTCCGATATGTGCTGCATTATCTACACCGCTGTCAGTAAGTCCCAGAAGAACAGCAACAACAGCCATGAATACAATCTGTTTTACAGTAAGGTCTTCCACTCGGCCTTTTCTTCGCAAAACAACGTATATCATGGCTCCCATTACTGCAAATACAGCTCCGGACGCACCAGCAGAAACTGCATACTCCTGCGTTACCGTATCCAGATACAGAGAAACAAGATTTCCGCCTATTCCTCCCACAAGATAAAGGACAAGGAATTTCCAACCGCCAAACACCCTTTCCATACGCTGTCCAAGCACAAAAAGAACAAGCATATTATTGGCGAGATGCTGTATCCCAAAGTGAAGGAACATGCTTGTAAAAAGGCGGTAATACTGTCCGTCCTCCAGAATAAAAGGCGTATACGCAGCACCATGCTGCAGCATATTTGCAGTATTCAGAGAATCTCCTCCCAGATCCACAGCCAGAAAAATCAGAATATTTATGACAATCAGCGCGACTGTAACCGGCTCTTTTTTCAGTTCTTCCAAAAATATCCACTTCTCCCTTTTATTATCGTGTTGTTAATCTGTACGTATTATATCAAATTCTTTTTCTCAAATCAAAGGAATTTCCGGATTTTATTTTACTTTTCCCATTAGCGCCTCCTGCAGAACCTGTGAAAAATTCACTCTCGCCTTACAGACCACGCTTTTGCACTTCCTGTATGACAGTACTTTCGAAACAGTTCCAAAAGTTCCATCATATCTGTCCCAAACCCACCTGCTATCTCTGAAAACCGAAAAACAACTGCAAGAATTTCTGTTGTCTCTTCTGTCACACGGGTACGGACAGAATCACTTGTAGGATTTCCAAATGGACCATTCTCATCTTCCAGAACCGGAAGAAACTCCACATTAATCTCATCTTTGCCGATTCCCTTATAACACGTGCCCTCCGGAGCAACACGCCAGATAATCTTCTCTCCTACCTTTTCTGCATCGTATATTCCAAGCGAATATCCCGTTCTTATGGAAAACAGATTACCACAGTCTACCACATTATTAATATGGTACAGACCTTTTCCCTGTACTATGCGTCGGCACATGGCTTCCGCGGAACAGCGGTAACGGCTCGGGTCTTTTCCAAATGCTCTGTATGCTCTTCTTGCAGCTGCAATCTCTTCTCTTTTTGGAATATCCGGCACCTTCTGAACAGTGTTTTGAAGTTCTTTGGCAAAATCATCTATTTCCTGCAAAAGCTCCTTTGAACTTTCCTCTACTTTTACTTTACAACGAATACAGCCAAGAGCGCTGTTCTCCCATAATTTTTTCATTTCTGAATCTATCATTATGTCTTTCATACTCTTCAACCTTTCCTTTTATTTTATCCCTCCCGAAATTCTGTGGGAGTCTGACCCATTTCATTTTTAAAAGCTGTACAAAAGCTGTGCTCGCTTTTAAAACCACACCTGTAACCGATTTCTTTTACCGTGTCTTCTGATGTTTTCAGATAAAACCGGGCAAGATGAATACGCGAAGTATAAATATAATGATACGGTGTGTATCCTGTCTCCTGTTTAAAACGCCTGGAAAAATAGAACGGACTTAAAGACACCCTTTTTGCAAGACACTCCAGAGACAGCTCCTCTGTAAGATGGCGATTTATATACTGCAATGTATCGTCTATAAAATCCCGGCTTTTTTTTCCGGTATTTTCTTCTTTTTCCATTAAAACAGCTGTTAAAAGCCCGGAAATTTCATGAGAAACTATGGCAGGACGAAATATCTCCTGATAAAGAAAATGATTATAAATTTTCTCCCAGGCACGTTCAAATTCTTCCGTTTTTTCAAGAGAGATTTTCAGAAACGTACGGTCTGTCAGAAGTTCAAAAAATTCTCTTGCGATTCCTCCATCATAATGAAGCCATAGAATTTCCCAATCTGTTTCCGCAAAATATTCATGCGGACGGTAACAATCGAGAATGCACACATCTCCCGGAAACAGTTCCTCTGTCCCCCCGTTTACACAGACTTTTCCTTTTCCTTTTTTTGTATAAAGAATGAGAAAGCTGTCATACCGGCTTCTGTTTACTCTGTAAGGAGGAATACAAAAATAATGTCCCACGCACAGCGGATAATAGAAAAAATCCGGAATATTTTTTTCCGGCGTATGAAAAAACAATGTGGAATACTCGTAAATCCCATCTCTGCAGCCTGTCGCCATATATCTCCTCTCCACAGATTTTCATCTGTTCTGTATCTCTGTTTTTCATTATAAAATTCCCTTTTAGGAGCGTCAAGCGCTTTCCTCCTACTTTTCTTCTAAGAGAGCAATTTTTTGATACGAGTGGGCAATTTAATCAAATGTTTTTTTTGATTTTCTCCGCTATAATTCAGGTAACAAAGATAGAAAAACACTGATTCTGAAAGGAGAAGCTTTTATGAAATCTTATACTATTTCCCCAAAAGACCGTGAAATTTTAAGGGAGGTTGCAAAAAAACAGTATGCCCTCTCCCAGGAAGAAAAAAACTTAAAACGTATTCAGGAGTGGTATGCCCACAACTCCCTCAAAGGAGAACGTCCTATGATTCATCTGGAAATGTGGACTTTTTCCCAGGAAATCCTTCCTCAGCTGCTTCGCTGCGAGGGAGAATTTGCCCGTGAAATAGAGACAACGCTCTACACAAATTTCCTTAATCAGGAGCTTTTTGACGATGACCGCGTAACACCGGATCATTTTGCTCTCCAGTATGACACACATTTTACACTTTTTAACATTCCGGTTCATCAGCATAATGCGGAAGGCTCTCTTGGACACGAATTTCTCTCTGTCGTAGAAGATCTGGAAGACGATTACCACAAGCTTCAGAAGACAGATTTTGGCGTAGATATAGAGTCAACTCTTGCAAAAAAAGCAGTTCTTGAAGAAACCTTCGGAGATATTCTTCCTGTAAAGCTTGAAATGGACTGCCTTTACAGCGTTCCTACCCAGATGTTGGTTCACTTTATGAAAATGGAAAATATGATGTACAATATTTATGATTATCCTGAACTTTTTAAGGAAATGATGAACCGTATTGCAGAAGATACTCTCGCTTACTACAGAATGCTGGAAGAAAAACATCTGATTCTTCCTACGGTATCCGATCAGGCTCTCGGTCAGGGAACATGGTGTTACAATCACGAGCTTCCCGGAGAAGAAGAGGCAAAAAAACGCCCGCTCACAACAAAGGACGTCTGGGGATTTATGGATTCTCAGGAAACAGTGGGACTTTCTCCTGATATGTATGAAGAGTTTATTTTCCCATGTTATCAGAAAATTGCCAGCCAGTACGGTCTTTTATCCTACGGCTGCTGCGAGCCGGTAAATCCAATCTGGGATCGCTGCATTTCCAAACTTCCAAACCTTCGCAAGGTTTCCATCTCCCCCTGGTGTGATGAGGAATTTATGGGCGAACGTCTTCAGGGCGGACACGTTATTTTCCATCGCAAACCATCACCAAACTATCTTGGTGTAGGAACAGAACTGGATGAGGACGGACTTCGCCAGAGCCTCAGAAAAACATTTAACGCTGCAAAAGGCTGTAAACTGGAAATCACACAGAGAGATGTATATACCATTAATCATGACATTTCCAAAGCACGGAGATATGTAGATATCATCAAAGAAGAAATTGAGAATAACTGGAAGCAGTGAGAAATAATAGCTTTTCTATAAACGATTGCATTTCCCCTCCAAATCCGCTATACTTGGAATCACTTAACACACAAACGTTTCTGCCGGCTGCGGCAGTTTTGATACGGAGGTAGGATTATGTTTCGTTTATGGGGAAAAATCTGGAAGGATAACCGGCTGCTGCGTGATACCGTAGTGGAGGATGACAGAGAGGATACAAGAACACATAAGATTTTTAAAGGCTTAGAGGAAATCTGCTACCAGATGGATCTTGGCAATCCCATCTGGCTGGATTCCACTATTAAAGATTTCAAAAAACACGATAAAGCAAGATTTTATCAGGACAGTTTTATTGAACAGATAGACTTCGACTACCTGGAGATCCAGGTAATCGAGGAAGACTGACCACTTCCTGCAAGCTGACAAAAGGGCGCATATGCGCCCTTTTATACGTCATAACTTCTGCCTCTGCACTTTTTCCAGGCTTTTAATACACCCGATTCTTCCTATCCCCCGCCTGAAAGCGTCTGATGTTTTCCGCCACTTCTTCCACAACGCGAAATCTTGTTTCTTTCGCAGCCCAGCCAATATGCGGGGTAATGAGAAGCTTATTGCTGTCCTGAATTTTTAAAAGAGGATTCGATGGCTCCATTGGCTCTTTTGTAAGTACATCAAGGGCTGCGCCTGCAATACTTCCTTCTGTCAGGGCAGTATAAAGACCTCCCTCATCTACAATCGCACCTCTTGCCACATTGATAAAAACAGCACTTTTCTTCATTTTGCGGAAAGCTTCCAAAGTCATAAGCTTTTCTGTATGCACATTTAAAGGTGCGTGAACAGAAAGGAAATCTGAGCGTCTCAAAAGCGCTTCAAACTCCACCTGTTCATAAGGGGAATCGTATTTTTTACCGGAAGCAGAATAGCATATTACATGACAGCCAAAGGCTTCGGCAAGCTGCGCTACACGTCTTCCAATTGCTCCCAGTCCGACAATCCCCCAGGTTTTCCCTTCCAGCTCGCAGAAGCTCTGTCCAAAATGGGAAAAGCACGTTCCTCTGGCATACTCACCGGATTTCACATAGTCATCGTAATAACGCAGCTTTTCCAGTATGTAAAAAAGAAGTGCAAATGTGTGTTGAGCCACGCCGTTTGTAGAATATCCTGCCACGTTATACGCTGCAATTCCTCTCTTTTTTAAATATTCTCCGTCCAGGTTATTGATTCCTGTAGCTGTCACACATACAAGTTTTAAATTTTCTGCGTTTTGAATTGTCTTTTCACAAACGGGAAGCTTGTTCGCAATGATGACATCGGCATCCTTCACACGCTCCGGCATTTCCGTTTCTGTTGTAGAAGGATAAATCACCACATCTCCCAGTTTATGAAAAGGGGTGAAGACCATGTCTTCACCCAAACTGTCTGCTTCTAATAATACAATTTTCATATTATCATAGAAACTGCGGCTGTAATTACAGTCTTTTCAGCAGCTCTTCTCTTTCTTTTTCAAATCCCGGCTTTCCAAGAAGTGCGAACATATTCTTCTTGTAACTCTCAACACCAGGCTGATTAAACGGATTTACCCCAAGAATGTAGCCGCTTACACCACATGCGAACTCGAAGAAGTAGAAAAGCTGTCCCAGATAAAACTCATTCTGCTCCGGAATATCTACTCTTAAATTCGGAACATTACCGTCTGTATGTGCAAGGATTGTTCCGTTCATTGCGCTCTTATTTACAAAGTCAACTGTCTTGCCCGCAAGATAATTCAGTCCGTCAAGGTCAACCGGCTCCTCGTTGATGACAAGCTCTGCGCCTGATTTTTCCACATTCATAACTGTTTCGAACATGATTCTTGCGCCGTCCTGGATAAACTGTCCCATAGAATGAAGGTCTGTTGTAAGGTCAACTGCTGCCGGAAAAATACCTTTCTGGTCTTTACCTTCACTCTCGCCGTAAAGCTGTTTCCACCACTCATTTACATAGTGAAGGCTCGGCTCATAGTTTGCAAGAACTTCTACATTTTTTCCTTTACGGAGAAGAATGTTACGGATTGCAGCATATTTTAAAGCATCGTTTTCCTCAAACGGGCTGTTCAGAGCAAGGTCACGTCCGGAAGCTGCACCCTCCATTAATTTATCAATATCTGCACCGCTTACTGCGATAGGAAGAAGACCTACTGCTGTAAGAACAGAGAAACGTCCGCCTACATCATCCGGTACAACAAACTCTGCATATCCTTCTTCATCTGCAACCTGTTTCAGAGCTCCGCGCGCTTTATCTGTTGTTGCGTAGATTCTCTTTGCAGCTTCTTCTTTTCCGTATTTTTTCTCAAGAATTTCTTTAAATACACGGAATGCGATTGCCGGCTCTGTTGTAGTTCCGGATTTGGAAATAATATTAATGGAGAAATCCCTGTCTCCTACAACGTCCATCAGACCTTTGATGTAGCTGCTGCTGATGGAGTTTCCTACGAAATAAATCTCCGGAGTTTTACGGATTTCTTTGGAAACATTATTATAAAAACCATGTCTTAAAAATTCGATGGCCGCTCTTGCTCCAAGGTAAGAACCGCCGATTCCGATTACGATTAAAACCTCAGAATCCTCCTGAATCTTCTTCGCTGCCTCTTTGATGCGGGCAAATTCTTCTTTGTCATAATCAACCGGAAGGTCGATCCAGCCGAGGAAATCATTTCCTGCACCTGTTTTGGAAACAAGAGTTTCCTTTGCTGCTTCAGCAAGTTTCTTCATAGCCTCAACTTCATGTTCTGCCACAAAACAGCCTGCCTTTGAATAGTCGAATGTTACTTTACTCATGGCTCTCTCTCCTTTAATTCTGGAAATTCTTTTGTTACTGTTCACTTATCAATTATTCAGTATAGCAAAATCCCTCGGATTTCTCAAGTATCCCTTTGTTAAAATCACATAAATTCCCGGATAATCTCTCTCATGATCTCTTCTTCCTCAGGAGTCAGCATTTTGCTGAAATGGCTGCCTGTTGCCGCTGTCTGGCGAATACTGGCTGTTATTTTCTCAACAACCTCCTCCTGAAGACCTTCCTCCATTCTTTTGGGAGCCGGGATTTCTTCTACCCACGTCCGCATCTGTTCCACATAATCTGTGAGCGAATTCATCACAAGCTCTTCTTTATACGAAAAATCAAGCGCCTGGCGAAGAAGCAGAAGGACTACGGGAACAAAGGCTCCCACATACAGATAGTTTAAAGGAAGTCCGGAAATCTCAAGCTTCGTAGTAAGAAATAATGCCGCAAAAAGGCATATCGTACAGAAAAGCGACGGATACCACACCAGTCGGTTCATGCGGTTTAAAAGTCTGTCCCTTGTCTTCCAGAGGTTCAGCCATTTTTCCTTTAAGTTTGTCATCTGTCCTGTATGTTTCATTCTTCTTCTGTAGTTCAGATGTGTAGCCAGCATTCCAACAGCTCCCACGGTTCCAAGACCAGCCATGCCGTAGAGCAGTATATGCAGGTTCATGATTTTTTCCAGCATAATCCCCTCCTTTAATACATTGCGGGCAGGAACGTAAAAGTTCAGGCTGCTTTTACCCCTGCGCCCTGTTTCCATTATACAGCCGAAGCCCTCCGGTGGAAACAAAAATCGTTCGTCAAATTCTCGCAAAAAGAAACGGGAAGCACAGCTCTTCGCCATGCTTCCCGTAAAATCCTATAATTTTGAAAGAGCTTCCACTACTTCCTCAAATTTCATAAAGTGAGAAGCTTTCACAAGAACCGTATCTCCCGTCCGGATATAAGATTCCAGATTTTTAAGAAGACTTTCTCTGTCCGGCTCATAAATCACAGTAAGGTCAGGATTTGTCTCCTTCGCCTTCTCTGCCATATGCTTACAGAGACTTCCCACGCAGATACATACATCTATGCCGCAGTCCCCTGCGTGAACACCAACTTCTTCATGAAGCTTCACTTCATCTTTTCCAAGTTCTCCCATATCGCCGAGAATCGCAACTCTTCTTCCCGCACCGTCCCTTAGCACATCAAGAGAGGCCTTCATAGACATGGGATTCGCATTGTAACAGTCGTCCACAATCAGAAGTTTTTCTGTTTCAATCATCTTAAAACGGCCGCTTACAGGCTCAAGGCTTTCAATACCGGCTTTAATCTGTTCCTTTGTAAGCCCGTAAATTCTGCCCACTGCCGCTGCTGCCAGCGCATTATACACCATGTGACGTCCAGGCATTGGGATATCCACAACAAAGCTTTCCCCGCCCATATGAATGCGGCAGGTCATTCCCTTTAATCCTCTGCTTACCACTTCATCTGCATATACATCCTGTCCTTCTGTCATTCCAAAAAATACAGGACAGATTCCATTATGCTCTTTTACTGTGGAAAGCTTGTCGTCATCTCCGTTTAATACAATATGTCCGCCCGGCTTCACATAATCAAAAACCTCTGTCTTGGCTTTTAAAACACCGTCCCTGTCTCCCAGGTTTTCCAGATGGCACGTCCCTATATTTGTAATCACGCTTGTATCCGGCTTTGCAATCTTTCCAAGGCGGCTCATCTCGCCAAAATCACTGATTCCCATTTCCAGAACTGCAATTTCATCTTCTTCACGAAGGCGGAAAACCGTGAGAGGAAGACCAAGCTCATTATTGAAATTACCCTGTGTCTTTAACGTACGGTATTTTTCCTTCAGAACAGAAGCTATCACTTCCTTTGTACTTGTTTTCCCAACACTTCCTGTAATTCCAACAACAGGAATCGAAAGCTCTTCAAGATAAAATTCTGCAATGTCTTTCACTGCCTGAAGAGAAGATTCCACAAGAATGTACGGATAAGGAACGTCCTCCAGAACCTTTTCTGAGAGAGTAACAAGGGCTCCCGCTTCCATTACCTGGGGAATAAATTTATGAGCATCCACACGTTCTCCCACAATAGGAACAAAGAGGCTGTCCGCTTCCACTTTACGGCTGTCTGTTGTAATGGAAGAAACTTCTTTCTGAAGAAGGCTGCTGTTTCCGTGATACACTCCGCCGCATACCCGTGTAATATTTTCCAAGGTTAAACTTTTCATATTTTCACCACTTTATCCCTTTATTTCTCATACTTTTTCATGGAAACGCGAATCAGCTCCTCGCAGAGAGAAGGATAATCAATTCCAAGTACCTTTGCTTCCTGAGGAATCAGACTTGTCGGTGTCATTCCGGGAAGTGTGTTTGCCTCAAGGCAGTACATATCTCCGTTTTCTTTCATGATGAAATCAAGACGGCTGTAAGCTTCCAGAGAAAGGGCCTTCGCTCCTGCCTCTGCATGACGCTGCATCTTTTCTGTAAGTTCATCCGAAATTTCAGCAGGGCATGTTTCCACAGTAGAACCCGGCTGATATTTATTTTTGTAATCATAAAATCCCTGAAGAGGCGCAATCTCAATAACAGGATATGCTTTTCCATCCACAACAGCAACAGAAAACTCTCTTCCCTTTACATATTCCTCCACTACCACTTCATCTTCATAGGAATATGCATTGTCCAGAGCTTCTTCATATTCTTTCTGGTCATTTGCAATATAGACACCTACACTGGAGCCTCCGCAGCATGTTTTTACAACAACCGGAAACTCCATTCCAAGTTCTTCCAGATTTCTTACACAGGATGCTTTTTCCATTGAAGTTCCTGCGGGAGTTGGAACGCCGTTCATGCGGAACATCTGCTTTGTAATTCCCTTATCCATCGCAAGGGCACTGCTTAAATATCCTGTTCCTGTATATTTGATTCCCATAAGGTCAAAGGCTGCCTGAAGCTTTCCGTCTTCTCCGTTCGCTCCATGAAGCCCCAGAAATACAATGTCACAAAGTTCGCAAAGCTTGATTACATTTGGTCCGAAAAAGCTTTTTCTCTCTTTTTTCATATCCTCGATTTTTTCATCGAAGCTTTTCATGTATGCGCTTGCCGCTTCTACATCATATTCCTCCGGGAAAGGATTTTCCCAGTCCACATTTTCTATTCCCCCGAAAACATCCACCAAAATTGCCTGATGTCCTTTTTCACGAAGAGCTGTACAGATACCTGTTCCTGAAACAATAGAAATAGCTCTCTCTGTACTTGTTCCCCCTGCTAATACTACAATCCTCATTTTTTATCTCCTTTATCTTCTGCCCCTGTTACTGATAAACAATAACCGGCGCACCGATTTCAATGTTATTATATATGATCTGTGCCTGCCCATAAGGCGTATTGACACAGCCGTGAGAACCTTCTGTCATATAGAGGGTTCCTCCGAATTCTGTCCTCCAGGATGCATCGTGTATTCCCACATTTCCTGCAAAAGGAAGCCAGAATGTAACTGGTGCTTCGTAATCCTCCCCTGTAAGCGTAGCCGGAGACTGTTTTGCATCTATCGCATAACAGCCTACAGGAGTGGCTGTATCTGTATTTCCCGGGTGTCCTGTCACAACCGGCGTATCTACAACCGGAACTCCGTCTTTATAAAAGACCATTCTCTGATTGGTAAGGTCGATTTCCACATAAGTATATCCTATATCGTTTGTGGTATCCCGACTCCATGCAGAATAGGCATAAATTGGCTCTCTCACCTGGGTTTCCCCGTTTAATATGGCTTGATAAAGAGCCTCTGTCTCTGCCTCCTGATCGATCGCCCATCCATAATCGCCTCCGGATATGGTGACGATTCTTCCGTCATATGTACGAAAATCCCTTGTACAGCCAAAGGTGTCGTATTTATAACCAAGATTATTTACGTATTCTGCCGCCTTTTCTTTATCAAGAGTGTAGCTTCCGTCTTCCCCTCTTACAATCCAGCTTTTGATTACGCTTCTGTCAACTGTTTCTGTCTTATCTGCGAAATCGTATGTAATGACTACATCTGTAAGTTTGTTCAGACGGTCGCAGTCTTTTTTCAGATTCTCATCACTCTGATAAACAGAAGGTTTTTTATAACAGCCTTCTTCTTCAAGATTAAGCCTTGTCTCTCCCAAAAGCGCGCACTGCACCACAGAGTTTAAAAGTTTTTCTTTGTCCGGGGCATTTCCTTCTGTCTCCGGTACAATCTCATATCCTGCTTCTGTTTCTTTTATGGATGCATCCACAGGTTCCTGTGCGTTCTGCACACAGAAAAGTCCTTCAATGGCCGTTCGAACCATTTCTTCATTATAGACTACTGCCCCGGAAGCCTGGTATTCTTTCTTTTCTGAAAAAGAGAGGAACCATCTTCCTTTTTCCTGGTTTTGAAGAAGCGCCTGCACGCTTCCTTCCCCTTTATAGGAAAGTCCCATCTCTTTTGCAGTAATGCCCTCCTGACCGTTATTTTTTGTCTCGAGTGTGAGGGCATATGTTTTTATCTTTTCTGTAAGAAGGTTTTCTGCCTCATCCGCAGTCATATAAGAGCAGTTCAGACCGTTTATATAAGAGCCAGGCAGAAAATGGCTGCCAAAGTACGATACGCCATAAAAGTACGCAGCAGCCGTAAGAAGGAGAAATACAACGATAAGAGCTATAAGCACCTTTCTCCCTGTACTCATTCCTGTCTTTTCTTCTGTCATTTTTTAACCTCAGCGCTTTCTTACTATATCTTATGCCTGTGCAAGTAATTTCTCCACACTTGCAAGTTTTACGCAGAGAACAAAAACTTCTGCTGCTTTCTTCAATTCTTCAAGAGACGGGAATGTAGGCGCTATACGGATGTTGGAATCTTTCGGGTCTTTTCCGTATGGATAAGTTGCTCCTGCTCCTGTCATGACAACTCCTGCCTCTTTTGCTTTTTCTACGATTGATTTTGCGCAGCCTTCCATAGAATCAAAGGAGATAAAGTATCCGCCATGCGGTTTTGTCCACTCACCGATTCCAAGACCTTCCAGTTCTCTTTCCAGCGTCTCAAGAACAAGCTCAAATTTCGGACGGATAATATCCGCATGTTTTCTCATGTGTGCATGAAGTCCCTCAAGATTTTTGAAGAAGCGCACGTGACGAAGCTGATTCAGCTTATCGTGACCGATTGTCTGAATCTGCATATACTGGCGAAAATCTTCAAGATTTGCCTTGGATGCTGCAACAGCTGCGATACCGGAACCTGGGAAGCTTACCTTTGAAGTAGAAGTAAATTTATATACTAGATCCGGATTTCCTGCTTTTGCACACTCTGCCAGAATCTCCTCCAGGAAATCCTGATTATCATCATAAAGGTGATGAATGCTGTACGCATTATCCCAGTAAATACGGAAGTCAGGAGCTGCCGGTTTTAATCTTGCAAAACGATCTACGGTCTCTTTTGAATAAGTATAGCCTTGAGGATTGGAATATTTCGGTACACACCAGATTCCTTTAATGGCATCGTCTTCACTTACCAGCTTTTCCACCATATCCATATCCGGTCCTTCCGGAGTCATCGGTACATTGATCATCTCAATTCCAAAATATTCTGTAATTTTAAAGTGGCGGTCATAACCCGGTACCGGACAGAGGAATTTTACTTTGTCCAGCTTGCACCACGGAGTGTTTCCCATTACGCCATGTGTCATGGAACGTGCAATAGAATCAAACATGACATTCAGACTGGAGTTTCCATAAATAATAATGTGCTCCGGGTCAACCTCTGACATTTCTCCGAGAAGGCGTTTTGCTTCCGGAATACCGTCAATCACACCATAATTACGGCAGTCTACGCCTGTCTCACATTTAAGCTCTGCGCCTCCTGCAAGAACGTCCATCATTCCCATTGAAAGATTAAGCTGCTCCACTCCCGGTTTTCCGCGGGACATATCAAGGGCAAGGCCCTGGGCTTTTACCTCTTCATACTGCTGCTCCAGTTCTTTCTTTAAGGAAAGAAGCTCTTCTCTGCTCATTTCACTGTATTTTTTCATAATAATCCTCCTCATGCCACTCTTTCGCCTTTTTCTCATACATTTTAGTATGGTAAAGTCCTGATTGTCAAGCCTGTTCTGGGCTTTTTTTAATTCCTGATGTTAAAATAACGAGGGATATGTTATAATAGGATGTATTAAAAGAAAAAAGAAAGAGGTTACAACAATTATGTGGATAGCAGATGGCTGGAAAGAATATGAAGTCATTGATACTTCCTGTGGAGAAAAACTGGAGAGATGGGGAGATTATCTTCTTGTCCGCCCGGACCCGCAGGTTATCTGGGATACACCCAAAACCCACAAAGGCTGGAAAAAAATGAACGGTCATTATCACCGAAGCAAAAAAGGCGGCGGCGAATGGGAATTTTTCGACCTTCCGGAACAGTGGGACATTCATTATAAGGAGCTTACCTTCCACTTAAAACCATTCAGCTTCAAGCACACCGGACTGTTTCCGGAACAGGCTGCAAACTGGGACTGGTTCGGAGATAAAATCAGAAACGCAGGACGTCCTGTTAAAGTTTTAAATCTTTTTGCATACACAGGCGGCGCAACCCTTGCTGCTGCTGCAGCAGGCGCTTCTGTTACTCATGTAGACGCATCAAAGGGAATGGTTTCCTGGGCAAAAGAAAACGCACTTGCCTCCGGTCTTGGAGATGCTCCTATCCGCTGGCTTGTGGACGACTGTGTCAAATTTGTAGAACGCGAAATCCGAAGAGGAAATCACTACGACGCAATCATTATGGATCCTCCTTCTTACGGAAGAGGACCTAAAGGAGAAATCTGGAAGATTGAGGATGCCATTCATCCTCTTGTAAAACTCTGTACAAAAATTTTAAGCGATAAGCCTTTATTTTTCCTTATTAATTCCTACACAACCGGTCTTGCCCCGGCTGTACTTACTTATATGCTTGCCACAGAGCTTAAGAAGTTTAACGGACGTGTAGATTCCCAGGAAATCGGTCTTCCTGTTTCCTCAAACGGTCTTGTCCTTCCATGCGGTGCATCCGGCAGATGGGAAGCTCTGTAAAATCTCAGGAGGTGGGATTGTGGAACTGGATAAAAAAACTCTTTTCAAACATGAAATGATGCGCTATGGCGGCGCCTGCATTGCCGGTGTCATCTTTGCCATAAACATTAAGACTTTTGTGCGGGCAGGCGGGCTCTACCCCAGCGGATTCAACGGCATTACTCTGCTTCTGCAGAATATTTTTGAAACATATATGGGAATCTCCGTTCCCTACTCTGTCATCAATATTATTTTGAATGCCATTCCCGTTATGATCGGATTTAAGTTTATCGGCAAAAAATTCACCATAAGCTCCTGCATTGTAATTATCCTGTCCAGTGTGCTTACAGATATGATACCTGTACAGCCAATCACTTATGACCGGCTCCTTATCAGTATTTTCGGCGGTCTGATAAACGGTCTCTGCGTCAGCTTATGTCTTATTGCGAACACAAGCAGCGGCGGCATGGATTTCATTGCTATTTATTTTTCGGAAAAAAGTGGTCAGGACATCTGGAATTATATTTTAGGAGTCAACGCCGTTATCCTTCTGATTGCAGGTTTTCTTTTTGGATGGGACAGAGCTCTTTACTCTATCATCTTCCAGTTTACTTCTACGCAGGTGGTGCAAATGCTTCACCAAAGATACAAGAAGCACACGCTTTTTATTATTAAAAGAAACCCCGCCGAGGTTTATAAAGAAATTTCCGATCTGACCCGCCATTCTGCAACCTGTTTCTACGGAACCGGCTGCTATACCGGAGAAGATACAAGTATGCTCTATTCCGTTGTCTCCAGAACAGAGGCGAAAATTCTCGTAAAAAGGGTGAAAGAACTTGACCCCAGCGCTTTTGTAAACATTATAAAAACCGACTATATCAATGGTCGTTTTTATCATAAGACAGATTATTAAAAAAAAACTCTCCCAACGCTTCAGAAGCACGGGAGAGTTTTTTGTTTACCGTTTATTTATTTTTCTTCTTCATCGTTGCAAGTACAGACTGAAGTACAATGAAGAAGCAAAGGAGTGCGGAAAGCACAATTCTTACCCACCAGCTTGAAAGTGTACCCTGTACAGTAATCAGACTGGAAATGGTTCCTTTAATGAGAACACCAAACATAGTTCCAATTGGTGTTCCCACACCGCCGGAAAGAAGTGTTCCACCGATAACGGCTGCGGAGATGGCGTCCATCTCAAGACCCTTTGCCTGCTCTACGAAGCCGGCGCAGGTATTTAAGCAGAACAGGAAGCCGCCAAGTCCCGCAAGGAAACCGTCGAGAACGTATGCTTTGAATTTTGTTTTTCTTACGTCAAGGCCCATCATAAGAGCGCTCTGCTGACTTCCGCCGATTGCATAAAGCTTACGTCCGAATTTGCGGTATTTTAAAAGAATTGCTATTAAAATCACTACCACAATCGCAATGACTACTGTCGGCGGAATGTACGCCGGAATAAATTTACCTTTTTTGTTCGTGGAACCGAAAGGCATATAGAAACGGTAGTTTGCCCATTTCAAAAAGACTTCGTTTTTAATAGAAATCATCTCTGTGCTGATAATGGCTGTCATACCTCTTCCGAAGAACATACCTGCCAGAGTAACGATAAACGGCTGAATATCCAGGTAGGCTACAAGGAATCCCTGTACAACACCGAAGGCAATACCAATTGCAAGAGCCGCAAGAACTGCCACGTATGCGTTTGCCCCTTTATTTTCCATCATATCTGCCATTACCATACATACGAGGGCTGTGACAGAACCTACAGAAATATCAATTCCTCCAGTGATCATTACAATGGTAAGACCACAGGCAATTACAAGAAGTCCCGCATTTGATACAAACAGATTTAAAAACATCTGCGGCTTTGCAAAACCTTTGTCTGCGAAAATCACCATTCCCGCGATATACATCACGAAAAACAGAACAATGGTAATCAGAAGCAGGAAGCCATTTCCTGTCATTTTTCTTTTCTGCATCTTATTTGCTTTCATTACTTCTGACCTCCTTCTACGGCAGGTTTCCCTGCGTTTCTTTTTGCTTTGAAGTTGGCAATGTATTTCTTAAATACTTCACTCTGCAGCGTTACGATAATAATAACCACGATTGCCTTGTATACGGGAAGCTGGTCAGCTTTTACGTTCATTGCGTAAAGAGTTGTTGTAAGAGCCTGGATCGTATATGCTCCAATTACGGAACCTACAAGACTGAATTTACCGCCGCCAAGGAAGTTTCCTCCAAGAGCAACTGCGAGAATTGCATCCATTTCAAGGTTGAGTCCGATGTTATTTGCATCTGCTGAGTAAATACGGCTGGAGGCCACAATACCTGCGATACCTGCAAGTACACCGCAGATCACATATGTTAAAAATTTGATCATTGTAGAATTTAATCCTACAAGACGAGCTGCTTTTCCGTTGATACCAACACTCTCTATGTACAGTCCGAGAGCTGTCTTTTTCAGAATAACTGCAACGAGAACGACTGCAATCACAGCGAAGAAAACAGGGGTTGGAATCGGGCATTTTCCAATGTAGCCTCCTGCCATTTTATAGGAATCTACACGAATGTAAGTAATCTGTCCGTTTGTAATAAGCTGTGCAATACCACGACCTGCAGTATAAAGAATCAGAGTCGCAACCATAGGCTGAATGTTAAGCTTTGCAACAAGAAATCCGTTAAATGCTCCGCAGAGAGCTGAGGCAAGAAGCGCTGCCACAACTGCTAAAATCAGAGGACTTGCATATTCTGTAACAGAAACTTCTCCGCCGGAAAGCACCTGACAGCACACTGCAGCTGCCACTGCCATAATTGCACCTACACTGATGTCCTGTCCGCCGGAAGCCGCTGTTACAAGGGTCATGCCGACTGCAAGGATAACAAGCTCAGACGCGCGGTTGATTACGTCAATAATGTAACCGTAAAGTACGCCGTTCTGGATAGATACGTTGAAAAAGTCCGGTGTCTTGATCACATTTAAAAGAAGAACTGCAACGAGACACACAATGGGAAGAAACAGGCGCGCACTTGTGATTTTCTTTACTTTATTCATTACTTATCGTCACCTCCTGCTATTGCCTTCATAATATTGCCCTGAGAGAGCTCTTGTTCATTCAGCTCTCCTACTTTTTCACCGTCTCGAAGAACTGCCATACGGGAACAGGTACGAAGCATTTCTTCCACCTCGGAAGAAATAAAGGTTACTGCCATTCCCTGATCTGCAAGGTCGAGAACCAATTTCTGGATCTCTGTCTTTGTACCAATATCAATACCTCTTGTAGGCTCGTCAAGAATCAGGTATTCCGGATTTGTGAGAAGCCATCTGCCAAGAATTACTTTTTGCTGGTTACCTCCGGAAAGACTCTTTATCGGTGTCTCACGGCTTGCTGTCTTAATCTGGAGAAGCTCAATATATTTGTCTGCCGCTTCCTCCATCTCTTTTTTGCTTAATGGGCGGAACATTCCTCTTTTCGCCTGGAGCGCAATGATAATGTTCTCTCTTACAGATAGGTCTGCAATAATACCTTCTGCTTTTCTGTCCTCAGGAAGATATGCCATTCCAAGCTTCATTGCATCAAGAGGACTGTTGATTTTTACTTCTTTTCCTTTTACTTTCAGAACGCCTGCATCAGCCTTGTCTGCGCCGTAAATCGCACGTACCAGTTCAGAACGGCCGGAGCCTAAAAGTCCTGTAAGACCAATAACCTCACCTTTGTTAATGGTAATATTAAACGGCTTAATCGTTCCCTTATGTGCAAGTCCCACTGCCTCAATTACCGGCTCTACTGCTCCTGCACCTTTTCCTTTATGCTCGCCTTTGATGTCTGCAAGATCGTCAAAATCCTTACCCATCATCTTGGCTACCAGCATAACTCTCGGAAGGTCTTTCGTCTCATATTCTCCCACAAGCTCACCGTTTCGAAGAACTGTAATTCTATCGCATACGGCATATACCTGCTCCAGGAAATGGGTAACGAAAATAATTCCAACGCCTTCATCACGAAGTCTTCTCATAAGAACAAAAAGCTTCTCTACCTCATCGTCATCAAGAGAAGAAGTCGGCTCGTCAAGAATGAGAACGCGGCACTTCATATCGACTGCACGGGCAATGGCTATCATCTGCTGAATTGCCACCGAACACTCGTCAAGCATCTGAGTTGGAGGCACATGAATGTCCAGGCTCTCAAGAAGCGCTCTTGAACGCTCATTCATCTGCTTCCAGTCAATCATGCCGAATTTTCGTGGTTCTCTTCCAATAAACAGGTTTTCTGCCACTGTCAGGTTCGGGCAGAGGTTTACCTCCTGGTATACGGTACTGATTCCGTTATCCTGAGCTTCCTGCGGAGAATGATTGATAATCGCCTTATCGTTTCCCTCCATGCGGATACTTCCGCTTTCAAATTCGTGCACACCTGTAAGCACCTTAATCAGAGTAGATTTTCCGGCTCCGTTCTCCCCCATCAACGCATGAATCTCACCCTTACGGAGAGTAAAATCCACATGGGAAAGGGCACGGACACCCGTAAAGTTCTTGGTTATGTCCCGCATTTCCAATACTACGTTCTGTTCCATATTCCTTTCACCTGCTTTCCTGTAAATTCTCTGTTTCGGAATAAAGAGAGCGTGGCGCAAACCCGGATTTTCCGAATTATCCACCACGCTCCGGACTCACTCTTTATTCATCAGTACATATATTTCTGTTAATTAATATGCACGTCCGTCAATGATTTCCTGTGTGATTGGTGTTACTGCAAATGTTCCTTCTTCTTCAAGGCTGTTTACAGCGGTAACTTCTTTAACTGTATCATCAACTGCAAAGATTTCCTCATCTACGTAGTTCAGTTTCTCAACTTCTTCGCCTGCTTCCAGAGCTTTGATCAGTTCCTCAGCACGTGGTCCGTGTAATGGATTACACTCTACGTCACATGCGATTTTTCCATTTAATGTATCTGTCAGACCTGCATTTGTTGTATCAAAGGAAATTACAAGGATTTCGCCGTTTGCAATATCAGAACCAACTTTTTTACCGGCTGCTTCAATCGCATCGATTGCTCCAAATGCTTCGTTGTCGTTCTCACAGTAAACTACGTTAATGTTGTCATACTGTTTCAGCATGGACTCCATAACTTCCTGTCCTTTAGCCTGTGTAAATTCACCGGACTGCTGTGCAAGTAAATCCCATCCGTATTTCTCAACGCCTTCTTCAAGTCCCTGTGTACGTCCAATCTGAGCTGTAGAACCGATTGTTCCCTGGATGTCTACAATGTGAAGGTCTTCCGGTTTGATTTCTTTTGCTGTTGCAAATGCATTCAGCCATTCTGCTGCTTTGCGTCCTTCCAGAAGAGCATCTGTTCCAATCCATGATGTATAAAGGCTGTCATCAGATACATCAACCATACGGTCTACGATAATGACAGGGATTCCTGCGTCTTTTGCTTCCTGAAGAACCGTGTCCCAACCTGTCTCTGTTACAGGAGCAAGGAGAATATAATCAACTTCCTGCTGAATAAAGTTACGAATTGCGGTAACCTGGTTTTCCTGTTTCTGCTGTGCATCATCAAAAATCAGCTCATATCCGTTCTCTTCGCTGAATGTTGTTTTCATAGATTCTGTGTTGGCTGTACGCCAGTCAGACTCTGCACCAACCTGTGAAAAGCCAACTGTAATTGTGTCTGCCTCTTCTGCTGCTACACTAACTGCTGATACTGCGCCCATGCTGCATACCATAGCAGCTGTTAATAATGTTGCAACTAATTTTTTCTTCATTTTTGTTTCCTCCCGGTTCATTTAAGATGTTTTTATTATAGTAAATTCACAGAAAAACTCCATAGAATTTTTTCATAAAAAAGTTTAATCTTCTATGAAAAATCTACGGAGTTTTGAAAAAGTTTATTTTTTTATTATGACAGTTTAATTTTTTAAGAAACATCTTCATTCTGCATTTTTTTTGCCAGATAAAGCTCCATCACTGTGCCCTCTCCTTCTTTTGAAGAGATTTTAAGACCATATCCGGACCCGTAGTAAAGATGGATTCTCTCAGACACAGCCGCAAGACCGAAGCCTTTTCTCTCCCCGGTTTCTATGGCAGTCTGCACCTCTTGGAGACGTTCCTTCGTCATTCCCTGACCCGTATCTGTCACTCGAAGGATCAAATCCTCACCCAGATCAATTCCTTCTATGAGAATTTTTCCTTTTCCCCTTTTATTTTTAATTCCATGGTAAAGGGCATTTTCTGCCAGAGGCTGAAGCGTAAGTTTTGGAACAAGAATCTGTTTCAGGCTTTCCGGAATCTGAATTTCAAAATCCAGAATATCACGGTAACGAAATTGCTGAATTTCCAGGTAGCTTAAGGTATGGCGTTCTTCTTCCTCAAGTGTAATAATATCTTTCCCCTTGGAAAGAGAAGTTCTGAAAAATACAGAAAGACTTGTAATCATATTCAGGGCATCCTCGTCCTGTCCTCCCTCTATAAGCCAGACAATTGTGTCCAGTGTATTATAAAGAAAATGAGGGCTGACCTGCGCCTGAATTAACTGAAGCTCTGTCATGTGCTGTATTCTCTGCTCTTCTTTTACATTTTCAAGAAGCAGTTTGATACGCTCTGCCATTTTTCTTATTCCTATATCCAGCTCCTGTATTTCCAGACTGTCAGCTTCTACTTTCTTCATATCAAAATTTCCTTTTCCCACAGCCTTCACGTTACTTAAAATTTCTGTAATAGGTTCTGTAGTTTTATAAGAAAACCAGAAAAATCTGCGTAAAAGAATTAAGACTGTCAAAATCACAAGAATTGCCATCCCTACTGCAAGCATCCTTCCGGTTTTTCCAAGCTGAGATTCTATCTGCACCAGATTCATAGATTCCTGATAAATATAATTCTGCATTTCTTCCACAATCAAAGAAGTACAGACATAAATATAGCTTTCAAGAAAACTGATACGGTCATCATACCGTTTTGTTTCCGTAAGTTCTGTCATATACTCCTGCAGATTGGAAAGATATGACTGCAGATTGTAAATACTTTTCATACTTTCTTTTCTGCCTGTGCTTTTTTCCAGTCGATCTACCGTGTCCCTGGCTTCCTGAACAATATAATAAGGGAGCGTTTCTGTGCCCCTGCTTCCAATTGCCACATAATAAATCCGCGCATCCACCTCATCTTTAAAATTCAAATTAAATTCACTGCTGACTGCCAGATTATGGGACAGCTTACTATATTGTTTTGTATACTGCCAGAACATAAACAGGAGAACCGTCATGATTAAAATTACGGGAATCATAGTTGTTAAAAGCAAACTTCGGATTTTATTTTCAAGTTTCCTCTTTTTTCTTTCTGTTTTCCACACTTTATTCGTTTTCTTCCCCTTTCCTCTTCCTGTACTCGCTTGGTGTCATCCCCTGTGTTTTCTTAAAAAGATAACTGAAATAATGAGCATCCTTATACCCCACCTCGCCTGCGATTTCACTGGAACGCTTTGCGGTACAACGGAGAAGTTCCCGCGCCTTGCTCATACGAAGTGAAGTAAGGTATTCAATAAAAGTCTGTCCCATGTTCTGGCTAAAAAGGGCGCTGAAATGATTGGCACTTACATTTGCCACATGAGCTGCTGTATTTAAAGACAGCTCTTCATCCATATAGTGATGATTAATAAATTCTACTGCTCCCTGAAGCACGCTTTTCGTCTGATTTCCTGCATTTTCATCCCGAATTTCAATAGCTTTTTTAATGAGGTTTTGAGCGTAAGAAATTGCCGCTTCTGTGGATCTGCTTATTTCTTCCATTACTGCCTCTGTCTCTTCTGTTTCCGTCTCTTCGTATCCACACCCCAGCTTTTTCAAAAAAGACATTACAGAAAATCTTACATTTAAAACTACATAATTACGGAAAACAAGAGATTCCATTGGTTCTTTTCCTATTGCATAAAAATAATCTCTTACGAAACTTTCTACCTCTTCCATCAGACCGTTTCCAAGAAACTTCTGCAGAATCGCGGGATTTAAGGCATTCACGTCTACATTTTTCAAATATTCCCCATCTTTTCTAAAAGAACTGTCCTGATTTTTTTCCAGATTACTGTATCTTAAAATATGCTGCCCGTCACAAAGATAGCGGAAAGAATACGCCCTCATGGCAGAATAATAGCACTGTTTAATAAGGCTCAGACGACTTGCAGATTCTCCGATAGCAACAACCCACTCCATGCTTCGTCCTGTCTCTTCCATAGTATTCTGAAGAACTTTTACGCAGGTTTCTGTACGCTCTTCAATATTATCCTCCGTGCCTTTTATCAGAACTGCGTAACTAAATACCTGATGACGGAATAAAAGTGCGTATTGGTGTCCAATAAAATAGTTTCCTATTTTTTTATGTACCTCCGCCTCCCGGTCAGAATATTCAGCAGAATCGTATGTGTTATCATTAATGTCTGGAGTAAAAATCAGAATATTGTATGCCTCAGATACAATATCAATGTTCAGCTTATCTGCGCGGCGGTATATTTCTTCCGCATTCATATTTCCCCGCACGAGATTTTCAAAAAAATCCCGACTTGCATATTTCTCATATTCCTGCATTTCCATGCGGAATTTCTCATAATATTCCTGTTGTGTTTTTTCATCTTCACAGTGATTTCTGATTTCTTCCAGACGCTCAAGAAGGGCCTTTTTTGTGATTGGCTTTAACAGATAATCCTCCACACCAATGTTGATTGCCTGTTTTGCATAATTGAAATCATCATATCCGCTCAGAATCACGATTTTTATGTTTGGTATTTCTTTTTTTACGAGTTTGCTTAAAGTAAGACCGTCCATAAACGGCATTTTTATGTCAGTAATCAGAATATCCGGACGGCTTTTCCGAATCAGAGGAAGCGCCATTTCGCCGTCCGCAGCTTCCCCTACAAGTTCAAATCCATATTTTTCCCAGGGAACCATCCTCTTAATGTTTTCCCTGATGATTACTTCATCCTCCACTAAAAAAGTACGCAGCATTTTTCCTCGTCCTTTCTGCATCCTATACAAAGCTCCGAATCAAAACAAAATCCGGGCATTATATAATTACTTTAATACTTGTCAGCAGAGAAAACAAGTTATTTTTGCAGGAATAAAAATAAGGCTGTCTGCGTTTTCACATACAAACCTTTGACAGATTTCTGAAATTTTGCAAATCCGTCACGTTTGCTGTGAATCGCAGACAGCCCATTTATTACTCCGGAATTTCAGGAGATTTTATGACATCTCTTTTTACACCTTCGGAAAACTCACTGTAATCTCTGTTCCCTGTCCGGGTGTGCTTTCAAGCTCCACCTCTCCACCCAGGAAGCTTACGCCATGTTTCACAATAGAAAGCCCCAGTCCCGTGCCTCCTATTTCTTTTGAATGGCTTTTATCTACACGATAGAATCGCTCAAACACACGGCTCTGATCCTCTTTTGGGATTCCGACGCCATTGTCTTTGACAGAAATACAAACGCTTTCCTCATTTTCTGTAAGGCAGATACAAACGCTTCCGCCTGGTTTATTGTACTTAATCGCATTGTCACAAAGATTAAACAGCACTTCTTCCAAAATATTGGGAACCGTATGAAGCTGCACTCTATCCCCTTCTATATAGAGATGAACATCCTGCTTTTTGGCAGCTTCGCTTAAAGTGCCAAAGACATTTTTTGCAGTCTGATACAGATCCGTCTCTGTCCACTCATACGGAACTTCTCCTTCATCAAGCTGTGAAATACGGATCACATCTTCTACCAGAGTAATAAGACGCTGCGCCTCTTTGTAAATCCGCCCCGCAAAAGCGCGGACATCTTCCTCCTTTACATATCCATCCTGAATAATCTCAGCAAATCCGGAAATTGAGGTAAGAGGTGTTTTCAGCTCATGAGACACATTTGCGGAAAATTCTCTTCGCAGCTTTTCTCTTTCCAGTTTTTCTGTTACATTTACAAGAAGAAGAACTGCACCTTCCACCTGTTCTTCCCGCATAACAGGATTAGCAACCACATGAATATCGCTTCCGTCAACTTTTAATACCGCCTCATTATGCTTTCCGTCAAGAGCTTTGTCAATAATGCTCTGGAATTCCTCACTTCTGTTTAAAACATAAACGCTTTCTCCGTTTTTGGGACCATTTACATGGAAAAGTTTCCAAACACTGGCATTTCCGGAAAGAATCATTGTGTAACGATCTATTACTACAAGTCCTTCCTGCATATTTTCTGTGATAATCGAAAACTCCTCCTGCTGTCTTCTGGCAGTATCGATCTGATTTTTAATCTCCCGGTTCTGCTTATACATCCTGCTCAGAAGAGGAGCCACCTCTTCGTAAACCTCATTTTCCTCAGGATGTTCAAGATCCAGCTTATTCACAGGTTCTACTACCTTTTTCGACAGTCTTGACGCAAACAGACCGGACAAAACAATCATGAGAAGAAGAATCCAAAGTACAGGAACAATCAGCTGATAAACAAGCGCAAGAACAGAATACTGCGTGCTGGATACACGGAGGATCTTCCCGTCTTCCAACCTTAAAGCGTAGTAAATTGTTTTTTCAGAAAGAGTTTCAGACATACGTACTGCTTTGCCTTTTCCTGTTTCTGCTGCCTCTTTTACTTCTTCTCTGTCTTTGTGGTTCTCCATAGAAGATGCTTCTGCCTGACTGTCATAAAGTACACTTCCATCCTGGTCAATTAATGTAATTCTGGAATTTTTTCCATCTAATTTTTCCAGATATTCCATTCCGGAGCTCTCTACTCCCTGCGCTGCATAAAAAGCTTCTTTTTCAAGCTCTGTAGAAATCTGCTTTCCAAAATACCGATAAAGAATCCCCATCACAAATGCAAGCCCAAGGATAAGCACAACTGTACATACTGTCATAATCGATTTAAAAATTTTCTTTGTCACGCCTCTGCCCTCCGTATTTCTGTCCTTTATACTCTGGGCTGATGTTCATTATTCCGGTGTTCTCCGGTAATAGAATACTCCACCCATTCTGCAATATTTACAGCATGGTCTCCGATTCTCTCAAAATACTTTGCCGTCATAAGAAGATCAAGACCTGCTCTTGCATCTAGTTCTCCACCGTAAATCAGCTTCGCCAGCTCTTCTTTTATTTCATTAAAACAATCATCTACCAGATCATCATCTTCTATTACTTTTCTGCAAAGCGCAAGATCTGTATTTACAAAAGCATCTACACTTTCTGTAACCATATGAACCGTATGCTCTGCCATTTCCTGAATTTTTCCCGGAATTTTTACATTTTTTTCAATGTAAAATGAAATATCTGCAATATCAGCTGCCTGATCTCCGATACGCTCCATATCAGAAATCATTTTAAGAGCTGCAGATACTTCCCGCAGATCTCTTGCGACAGGATGCTGGTGAAGAAGAAGACGCATGCAATGCGCTTCTATCTCTCTTTCCCTCTCATCAATTTCTTTATCTGTCTCAAAAATCTCTTTTATAATTTCCCGTTCTCCCTGTTCCTGAACCGCTTTTGCAGAAAGAGAAATCGCTTTCTCACAAAGCCCTCCCATCGTAATAAGAAGAACGTGAAGCTCCTCCAGCTGTCTTTCAAAAAGTGTCGTCATATCATCCAAACCTCCCTGTAATATAATCTTCTGTACGCTTATCTGAAGGCATGGAAAACAGCTTGTCCGTTTTATCAAATTCAATCACTTCTCCCAAAAGGAAGAAAGCTGTCTTATCTGAAATACGTGTTGCCTGCTGCATATTATGTGTTACCATAACAATGGTATAATCCTTTTTAAGCTCTGCTGCCAGTTCCTCAATTTTTGATGTGGAAATCGGGTCCAGTGCAGAAGTAGGCTCATCCATAAGAAGCACTTCCGGCTGTACCGCAAGAGCTCTTGCAATACAAAGACGCTGCTGCTGTCCACCTGACATTCCAAGTGCGCTTTTTTTCAAACGATCCTTTACCTCGTCCCAGATAGCCGCATCTCTTAATGATTTTTCCACAATATCATCAAGCTTTGCTCTGGAACGAATTCCATGTGTACGCGGTCCGTATGCAATATTATCATAAATACTCATGGGAAAAGGATTTGGCTTCTGAAATACCATACCCACACGTTTTCTCAAAAGATTTACATCCATATCTCCGTAAATATCTTCTCCGTCAAGCTGCACCTTTCCTGTAATCACACAGCCTTCCACAAGATCATTCATTCTGTTCAGAGATTTTAAAAGTGTAGATTTTCCGCAGCCGCTCGGTCCTATAAATGCCGTAATCTGCTTCTCCGGAATCTCCATATTTATGTTTTTCAAAGCATGAAAAGAACCGTAATGAAGGTTCATATTTTCAACCAGAATCTTTGTATTTTCACTCATATTTTTATCCTTTTCTTCTTATCCTTTCGCGATTCTCTTTGCCACAAAACCAGACAGTGCATTGATTACAAGTACAAACAGAAGAATCACGACTGCTGTTGCGGAAGCCTGGTTCATATGAAGTCCCTCACTGGAAAGTACATACATATGAAGGGCAAGCGTACGTCCGGAACCCATAATGCTGTCAGGCACTGCCGCAACAGTACCAGCCGTATAAATAAGGGCTGCCGTCTCCCCGACTACTCGTCCAATAGCAAGAATAATACCTGCCAGGATTCCCGGTACCGCAGAGGGAAGAACAATCTTAAAAATAGTGCGGAGCTTTCCTGCACCAAGACCAAAACTTGCCTCTCTGTAAGAATCAGGAACCGATTTTAAGGCTTCTTCCGCTGTACGCATAATAAGCGGAAGGATCATGATCACCATAGTAAATGCACCCGATAAAATGGACATTCCCCATTTCAGAGTTGTAACAAAAAACAACATACCGAAAAGTCCATATACAATCGAAGGAATACCGGAAAGTGTCTCTGCTGTCAGGCGGATCACATTCACAAATTTGCTTCCTTTTTTTGCATATTCCACAAGGTAAATTGCTGCAAAAATTCCAAGTGGAGCCGCAATTACCAGGGAAATAATCGTCATTATAAATGTATTAATCAGAGAAGGAACAAGAGATACATTCTCTGAAGTATATTCAGGACTGAATAAATCTGCAGTCAGATAAGGAATACCCTTTACAAGAATATAACCAATCAGGAAAAACAGAAGCGCAAACGTAATGATTGCTGCCAGTGCTGTAAAAAATGCCAGGATTCCGGAAGCGGGATGAAGGAAATAAGATTTCATCTGCTCTCCAAAGGAAACGCTGTTGCGCTTCTTTTTATTTTCTGTCTGCTCTATCACAGCTGTCGTATCAATCTGCATGTTCCGCCCTCCTGTTCAGTAACGAAAGACTTAAATTAATAATTAAAATAAACACGAACAAAACAACTGCTGTTGCAATCAGAGCTTCTCGGTGAAGACCTGTTGCATATCCCATTTCAGTTACGATATTCGCTGTCATAGTTCGAACACCTTTTAAAATTCCCTGAGGCATTCTGGGCTGATTGCCTGCTACCATAACAACTGCCATTGTCTCTCCGATCGCTCTTCCAATTCCAAGAACAACTCCTGCCAGAATTCCAGATTTTGCCGCCGGAAGAATCACACGGAAAATACTTCTTTCCTTTGTTGCTCCAAGAGCAAGAGAACCCTCATAATAGCTTTCCGGAACGCTGCGGATTGCAGATTCCGTAACACCGATAATTGTAGGAAGTATCATAAGTCCAAGAAGAAGAGATGCTGCCAGCATACTGCTTCCTGTTCCCCCAAATGTTTCTCGAATAAGAGGAACGATTAATACAAGTCCGAAAAAACCATATACAATGGAAGGTACTCCTGCCATAAGCTCAATACCTGATTTTAAAGGTCCGTAAATTTTTTTCGGACAGTAGCGCGCCATGAACACCGAAGTAAAAAGCGCAATAGGAACACCAAAGAGAATCGCACCTCCTGTTACATATATACTCGCCACAATCATGGGCAGAATTCCGAATATTTCGTTAGAAGGTCTCCATATTGTTCCGAAAAGAAATTTAAAAGGACCGATTTTCCCAATTGCAGGAACACCACTGGCAAACAAAAAGATACATATTAAAAATACTGCCAGAACAGACGCACAGGCTGCAATAAGAAATACCGCCTTCATGCCTTTTTCTTTTATGTGATTCATAACACACCTCTTTACTTAACAGGAGCGACTCCTGGATTACCACAGGTAATCTGAGCCGCTCTCATCATTTTCTATCTAAATGTTTCTGCTTTGCAGGTTACTTATTTTGCAAGCTCTTCCCACTCTGTTGTCTCGCCTGTGAAAATAGCTTTTACCTGCTCGCTTGTAAGCTCATCTGTATCATTTTCATTGTTTACAACTACTGCAATACCATCTCTTGCAATTACCTGTGCCTCAAGACCAAGTTCTTTTTCTTTGTCTTTCAGTTCACGGGAAGCCATTCCAATGTCACAGATTCCTTCGTTTGCAGAGTTGATACCTGTTGTGGAGTCACTTGTCTGAATTTCGATTGTTACGTCTTTATTTACTTCCTCATAAGCTTCTTTCAGTTTTTCCATTACAGGAGAGATAGAAGAAGAACCTGCAACTACTACTTTACCGGAAGCCTCTCCAGCCTCATATGCAGCTGCCTCTGCATCTTCTTTGATGTAACCGTTATCTTCTACAATCTGCTGTCCTTCTGCACTCATAATGTAGCTTACGAAATCTTTTGCAGCATCGCCTGCTTCTTTGCTTGTAACAATGTTAAACGGACGGGATACTTTATATGTATCGTTTGATACATTTTCTGCGGAAGCTTCTGCTCCATCAATTTTTACAGCTTTTACTGTATCGTTAAGAGAACCTAAAGAGATATATCCGATTGCATTTTCATCTCCAGATACGGTTGTCATCATAACAGAAGTGCTGTTTGTGATGCTTGCATCCACTGTTGTCATATCTACTTTTTCGCCATCTACTTCTTCCTGAATGCCAAACAGTTCTACGAATGCTCCACGTGTTCCTGAACCATCTTCACGGGATACGACTGTGATTGCTCCGCTTGGTGCTGCGCTTACTGCTGTTGCAAATGCTGTTGCTCCGATTACTGCTGCTGTTAAGATGCTTGCGATTTTTTTCTTCATAATTTTATTTCTCCTCTTTATTTCAATTTTTCTTGTTGCCTCATTTACAAGTGCTATTATAAGAGTCGAAGGTAAAATATAAAATCGCTATTCTGTAAAATAAATGTAAAAAAGAACCGGAAAAAATACCAGTTCTTTTAACTTTTTTTACATTCCCTCATGATTCAATTCTTTCTGCCATGACATAAGCTCTTCTAATGTCACCCCGTCTACTACCTGATAAATAGCGTCATTCAGCCTTTTCCAGAGAATCTGTGACGCACATTTTTCCTGTCTTTTACACGTCCCGCCTACACTTACACATTCTACCGGGGAAAGACTTCCTTCTGTAAGCTCCAGAATTTCTCTGACCGTATATTCCTCCGGTTTTCTCACAAGGCGATAGCCTCCCATTGGCCCCCTTACGCTTTTTACGTATCCAGCTTTATTTAATATAGAAATAATCTGTTCCAGATATTTATCGGATATACCCTGCCTTCCCGCAATTTCTTTCAATCGAACAGGACTTTCTGTCTCACTCATAGCGAGATCCAACATCAGACGCACTGCATATCTTCCTTTTGTAGATATTTTCATTTTACAACTCCTGTCGCCTTATTCCTGAAAAAGAGGGGTGGAATAATATCTGTCGCCACTGTCCGGAAGAAGAACAACGATTGTTTTTCCTGCATTCTCCGGTCTTTTTGCAAGAATCATGCCTGCATGAAGAGCCGCCCCGGAGGAAATCCCAGTTAAAATGCCTTCTGTTTTTGTAAGAAGTCTGGATGCTTTATATGCCTCATCATTTTCTACTGTAAGCACTTCATCGTAAATCTCTGTATTTAAAATTTTCGGTACGAACCCCGCTCCGATTCCCTGGAGGCCATGAGGTCCTGCCTGTCCGCCGGAAAGTACAGGAGACCCTGCCGGCTCCACTGCAATAATCTTAATATCTGCTTTTTTTTCTTTCAGATATTCTCCTACTCCGGTTACTGTTCCACCGGTTCCGGCTCCTGCAACAAAAACATCTATCTCTCCATCTGTGTCCTCCCAGATTTCCGGTCCTGTTGTCTCTACATGCGCCTTTGGATTTGCCGGATTGTCAAATTGTCCCGGAATAAAGCTTCCCGGAATCTCCTTTGACAGCTCCTCTGCCTTTGCAATAGCTCCTGCCATTCCTTTGGCTCCTTCTGTCAGCACAACTTCCGCTCCATATGCTTTCAGAATGTTCCGGCGCTCTACGCTCATTGTCTCTGGCATGGTAAGGATAATGCGGTATCCTTTCACTGCCGCAATAGCTGCAAGTCCGATTCCTGTATTTCCTGATGTTGGCTCAATAATGGTGCTTCCTTCTTTTAAAAGCCCTCTCTCCTCCGCATCTTTTATCATATATAAAGCTGCTCTGTCCTTCACACTTCCGGAAGGATTCAGATATTCTGTCTTAATAAGAAGTCTTGCTTTTAAATTTTCTTTTTTTTCCAGCCTCTTCGCTTCAATAAGAGGGGTATGTCCAATTAATTCCAGGGCGCTTCCATAAATTCTGCTCATAATGATTCCTCCTATTTCCTAGTATTCAGATATGAATTATATTTTATTGCATTGTATATAATTCAATAAAATATAATTCA
>UQJE01000011.1 GCA_900541345.1 uncultured Blautia sp. | reverse complement strand
ATAAGAGATGAATTTTAATATACGAATGGGAATTCCTGAAATGCAGGAACTTTGGCTGGACCTGCTGTCGGCTGATCCAGGTTATCCGAGTCTTCAAACCCATGAAATAGAGCCATTATCCAGACGCTATGGGATGAAAGTGTGGCAATCTTATCTGGAAAATAAAACCAGCGGTGCAATGAGAATGTACTGGGTTTATGGACCAGATCGGACAGATATTACGATTATAAGACTGGAGCCACATCCGGAAGATAAGAAAAAAAGGCGCATACGACGAATTTCACTGTCGGATTCGTAAAATAAAACGGAATATGGAAGTGAAACACGAGCAGTTGGTCTATGAAAAATAGGTTAGCTGCTTTTTTGGTGTGCGCCTTGCGGCGCACGTTTCTAATAGGTGCAAATTCCGAATATGCCCAGGTAGTGGTAAGAGTATAGCTGAATAGTAAGGGTGAATATCGTGAGGTGAAGATTAAATAAAGACGTATAAGTAAAAAAAGAGTTTACTTTTTCGCTTTTAAAACATATAATTAAAGCGTAAAAGTAAAATTTAGAGGTGAAAAGTTTGACTAAAAAAGAAAAAATTGAAAATTTTATTGAGAAATATAATGGCTATCTTATTACCTCTTTGGTGTGTAATGAAGATGTTTCTAAGACCTATGTTGCAAAATATATTAGGGACCACGGTATGGAAAAGGTCTCAAGAGGTGTATATATAACGGATGATGTGTGGCCGGATGAGTTGTTCATTTTACAGCAAAGAAATGGTGCAATTATTTATTCTGGAGAAACTGCGTTATACCTGCATGGTTTGACAGATAGGGAGTATTCCTGTGTGTGTGTTACTGTACCACAGGGATATAATGCGAGCCATCTAAAGGATAATGATTTTGATGTTTCGGTAAAATATGCTGCACCGGATTTATACAAAATAGGAATTTGTGAGATTGCATCCAACAGTGGAAATTTGGTTAAGGTTTACGATAAGGAGCGTTGCATTTGCGATTTGATAATGAAGCGTAATAAGTATGAAGTACAAGTATTTCAAACAGCTATCAAGGAATATATGTCATCGAAAGACAAAAAACTATCGCAGTTGCTTCTATATGCGGATATGATGAGAATTCGAGATGAAGTGATGAAATACGTGGAGGTGTTAGTGTGATTAGTTCATCAAGACAATTAAAAGATAAGGTGAGAAATATTTCGGATGGAAACAGTAACAAATCGACTACGCTAATTCGAAATTTTATGATGGAAAGATTTCTGGAAAGAGTATCTATATCGTCGTATCGGGATAATTTTATTCTTAAGGGTGGAATGTTGATAGCGGCAATTGTTGGTGTAGATACGCGAGCCACGATGGATATTGATACAACTGTAAAAGCATTGCCATTACATGAGGCTGATGTGCAAAGGATAATTGAAGATATTTGTAACATCCCGTTGGAAGATAATGTTAGCTTTCAGGTTAAAAGTACAAGAACAATTATGGAAGAGTTTGAATATCCGGGCATTCGTGTAATGTTGGAAGCTACGCTGGACAGGATGCGTCAACCAATTAAAATCGACATTTCTACAGATGATGTGATCACACCAAAGGCAGTAGAATACGACTATAAATTGATGTTTGAGGATAGAACAATTTCTGTCCTTACATATAACAAAGAAACACTCCTGGCAGAGAAGATGCAGACAATCATAAATAGAGGTATTGCTAATACAAGATTGAGAGATTTTTATGATGTCTACAGTATCATGAATTTCTATGGGGAGCAGATAGAGAAGGAGGTTTTATGCGATGCATTTTCTGCTACCTGTGAAAAGAGGAAAACTATTTTTGGTAAGAATGATATTGAAGATGCATTACATTTGATATCTGATGATTTGCACATAGCAGAGCTTTGGGCGCAGTTTCAGAAAAGTAATTTTTATGTAGGGAACCTAGAGTGGAAAAATGTGATTGATTATGTAGAGAATACGATGAAGAAGTATTTGTTGTGATTTGAATGAGAATATAAAAAGAAAATAATGAAAAGTATGGTATATCGTAGTTCAACCCGCATTACAGCTGGCAGTTAGAGATGGTATGAAATGAGAGCACTTCTTGGAGTTGATCTAAGAGGTGCTTTTTTTGTTCTGAGAAAGTTTTGGTTTGACAGGAGGTGGGATTTTTATACCACACTTATTATAATAAAATAATTTCATCAAAAGAAATACAATATCACAAAAGCGGAGGAATAAAAATGAGCAGAAAAGATGGGTACAGTAGAAGGGGAATATTCGGCGGAATAAATCATTATGATGAAAATGGACGAAAAACGGGTCATAGCAGTCATGGGATTTTTGGCGGCTGGGATCATTACGATGATTAAAGCAGAGAGGAGAAAAAAGAATGGCAAAAATATTTATCACATTGACAGGGACAAAGCATTATTTTGGAAGTGATTTTCTGGAAAAAGATATGAAAATCCGATTAGAGAAAGAACCGGATAATGAATATGACAAGGAAGCAATCAAAGTGATGTATGAAGGTCTTGGAAAAATCGGGTATGTAGCAAACAGTTCTTATACGGTGATAGGGGAATCAATGAGTGCCGGACGCCTTTATGACAAGATTGGAAATGCTGCGTATGCAAAGGTAGTTCTTGTTACATCGGCGGGAACAATTTGTAAAATTTGCAAAAAGAGTCTGGTAAAAGAAGCGGTGGGGCAGGCGTAATGATAAATAAGGAAATGTAGTTTTGTATAAAAATGTGGGAGAAAAATTATGAAAGATATTAAAATATGGAAGAGAGGATTTAATTATGTATATTATCGTTGGTGTTATTTTTTATTTGATTGGGAGCGGGCTTGAGAAGTTATCAATGCGGAGATAGGCAAAGCAGGGGTTGCCATATTGTGTTGTCTTTTGTAAAGTATTAAAAAGAGATGCTGATAAATTCGAAGAAGCAGAGGAAATGATTTGTCCCGAGAGGAACAGAAAAGAGTAGGTGAAAGTCATGCCAAAGGGGAAAAACCAGAAGTTTAAATTATATTGTCTGGCGCAGATTATGTTAGAACAAACCGATGAAGAGCACTATATTTCCATGCCGGAGATTATAGAGGCTCTTGCAGCCTATGATATTACAGCAGATCGTAAAAGTCTCTATCAGGATTTGAGAGATTTGGAGAAGCTGGGAATAGAAGTGGAGGGAGAAGCGACAGGAAACCGCTATCACTATCATGTGATAAGCCGTTTTTTTGAGCTTCCGGAACTGAAGCTTCTGGTAGATGCCATTCAGTCCTCCAAGTTTATTACAGAACGAAAATCAAATGCCCTGATTAAAAAGCTGGAGAGGCTGGTCAGTAAATATGAGGCTCAGAAACTGCAGAGACAGGTGTATGTATCCGGAAGAATAAAGACTATGAATGAGAGTATTTACTATACGGTAGATGCAATTCACAATGCGATTTCTGAAAATCGGAAGATTAAATTTCAGTATTATCAGTGGAATATAAAAAAAGAGATGGAACTTCGGCATAACGGAGCGTGGTATCATATCAGCCCCTGGGGATTATCCTGGGATGATGAGAATTATTATCTGGTGGGATTTGATTCGGAAGCGGGGCTTATTAAGCATTATCGTGTAGATAAGATGCTTCATATCAGTATGTCAGAGGAGAAACGGGAAGGATCAGAATATTTTACAAAACTGGATATGGCAGAATATGCGAAAAAAAGTTTTGGAATGTACGGAGGTGAAGAGCAGACCGTAAAACTTTTGGTGGATAATTCTCTGGCGGGAGTTGTGATCGACCGATTTGGCAAAGACGTAATGATGATTCCGACAGATGGGAACCGATTTACCGTAAGCGTAAATGTGCGTGTCAGCCGCCAATTTATGGGCTGGGTGTTTTCTCTTGGGGAAAAAGTGAAAATTATCGGTCCGGATTTGGTGATCCAGCAGATGCGAGAGGAAGTCGCTCGTCTGGTTCGTCAGTATGGTTGACGATAATTTGTAAAATGCAATAAAATATGAGAAGAGACGGAAAGAGAATGTGCAGTTTAACAAAAATATTCTTTGTATAAAAAAAACATATTACAAAAACAACATACAAGTTTACTTGTTGAAAGTTATGAAATAGAAAAAAACACAGATAATTCGGATAAAATATATGAGAATTTTACATAAAGAATTCTTGCAAAAACATTGAAAATTCGACAGAGTTGTTTTATAATTATAGACAAAATTAGACTAGATAAAAGTCTGCTGGCTACAGACGAATTACATATAAGACAAGGCAGATAAGGCTCTGAAAATTTAAAGGGGGGGGTAGAACTTATCTGCTTTTTTTGCGCGCAGGTCTGGGTGGCAGACAGACAAAAGGGGAAAGAGAAAGAATGAAGAAAATTAATAAAAGATTAAAGAAACTTGAGCACTGGCAGATTATTTCTACTGGTCTGGCAGTGTACGATGCACTTGCCGCATTTGCTGCATTCTTTTTGGCATTATGGTTTCGGTTCGACTGCGAATATACAATGATTCCAAAAGAATATTTAAGTGCGTGTTACAGATTTGCTCCGTTATATATGCTTTTTGTGGTATTTGTATTCTGGCGCCTGCACTTGTATAACAGCATATGGCGTTTTGCAAGTTACAGCGAGCTTTTGAGAGTGGTTGCAGCTACTGCGGTTACATTTGTGGCACAGTGTGTGGGAGTGACCTTGTTTTTTGAAAGGATGCCGTTTTCTTATTATTTTTTCGGCGGACTGATACAGTTTACAATGACTTTGGGCATTCGGTTTGCATATCGCTTTGTTCTTCTTGAGAGGGAGCGAAGAAGAGCCAGTCAGCGGCTTGCGCACGGAAAGAGAGTCCTTCTTATTGGAGCAGGCAGAGCAGGACAGATGATTTTAAAAGATATAAGAGGTGCCAAGGAAGCAAAAGATTACGTGTGCTGCTTTATTGATGACAATCCGAATAAGTGGGGAAGGTATGTAGATGGCGTTCTGGTAGAAGGAGGACGTGATGATATCCTTTCCTGTGTGGAAAAATATAAGATCGAAAAAATTTTTGTAGCCATTCCAAGCGCTACACCAGAAGAGAAACGTGATATTTTAAACATTTGTAAAGAGACAGGCTGCGAGCTTAAAAGCCTTCCGGGAGTTTATCAGCTTCTCACAGGAGAGGTAAAGGTCAGCGCTCTTCGTGATGTAGATGTGGAGGACCTTCTTGGAAGAGAGCCGATTAAAGTAAACACAGATGAGATATGTGAATATTTACAGGGAAAGGTTGTGCTTGTTACCGGAGGCGGTGGCTCTATCGGGTCCGAGCTTGTGCGGAAAATTGCAGAGCATCGTCCAAAGCAGTTAATTGTTTTTGAACTTTATGAAAATAATGCTTATGACATTCAGCAGGAAATGAAAAAGAAACATCCGGAGCTTAACCTGGAAGTGATTATCGGATCCGTTCGTGACAGCAGGAAAATTTTTCAGGTGTTTGAAAAATATAAACCAAATGTGGTTTATCATGCAGCTGCCCATAAGCATGTACCTCTCATGGAAGACAGTCCTTGTGAGGCAATTAAAAATAATGCAATCGGCACATATAAGACGGCATTTGCTGCAATGGCAAACAGAACGGAAAGGTTTGTTCTTATCAGTACAGATAAAGCAGTAAATCCCACAAACATTATGGGAGCAAGCAAGCGTCTCTGCGAAATGATTATTCAGGCTTTTGATGCCAAAATAAAAGAAGGAAGAGCAACAGACATTCCGCAGCTTTTCACACACTGGATGCAGGGCGTTTATGCAAGTGAGGAAGTAAATCAGAGGATTCGTAACGCAAAAACAGAGTTTGTGGCAGTGCGCTTTGGAAATGTACTGGGAAGCAATGGATCTGTAATCCCGCTTTTTAAGAAGCAGATTGCAGAGGGCGGACCTGTTACAGTTACACATCCGGATATTATCCGATACTTTATGACAATTCCGGAAGCGGTAAACCTTGTGCTTCAGGCTGGAACATATGCAAAAGGCGGAGAAATCTTCGTTCTCGATATGGGTTCCCCTGTAAAAATTGATACACTGGCGCGAAATCTCATTAAGCTTTCCGGATTTAAACCGGATGTAGATATTAAAATAGAATACACAGGCCTTCGCCCGGGAGAAAAGCTTTTTGAAGAAAAATTAATGTCCGAGGAAGGAATGAAAAAAACACCAAATGAGCTGATTCATATTGGTTCACCGATTCCGTTTGATGTGGAAAAGCTTCTTGAGCAGTTAGCAGGCATTATGAAGGATGCTTATGAAAACAGAGCAGATATTCGGGAAAAGGTGGCGGAAATTGTACAGACTTATCACCCGGCCGGAGAACATGGAAGCGAGAAAAAAGGTGAAGTGTATGAGGAGCTGATGCGGGAGGCAGCAGCGGCGAAGGTTGGATGAGGAAAATAAAAGAGGGATGAAAATGAAACCATTTGAAAATAAAGTTTGGCTTTCTTCTCCTACAATGCATGGAGAAGAGTTAAAATATGTAACAGAGGCATATGAGACAAACTGGATGTCTACTGTGGGAAAAAACATTAATGAAGTAGAAAGGCTTATCTGTGAAAAGGTTGGCTGCAAATATTCAGTGGCGTTATCAGCTGGAACAGCCGCTTTACATATGGCAGTAAAACTGGCAGAGGAACTGATGCGGGAGGCAGCAGCGAGAGTTTAATAGATAGTTGATATTTATCGTTATATATGACGAGTTGAAAAGAAAGAAATACATTGAGATATTTACAATAAAAGAGAATGTATAAAAATAAAAGAGGAAATGGACATATTTGTGCTTGATGATAGAAAATCTTAAATAGAGAAGGGGAAGAATCATGTACACAAGAAAAGATGATATGAAGCCTTTCGAGAAGAAAATATGGCTGGCATCTCCGACAATGCACGGAGAAGAATTAAAGTATGTGACAGAGGCATACGAGACCAATTGGATGTCCACTGTGGGTGCGAACATCAATGAAGTTGAACGTATTGCTGCTGAAAGTTCAGGGGTAAGGTATGCGGTTGCTTTATCTAGCTGTACTGCTGCTCTTCATCTGTGTGTGAAGTTGGCTGGTGAGAGACTTTACGGCAAGCCTGCCATCGGTCATGGAGCACTGGAAGGAAAGAGAGTGTTCTGCTCTGATATGACTTTTGATGCGACACTGAATCCTGTCGTTTATGAGGGTGGTATTCCTGTATTCATCGACACAGAGCGTGATAGCTGGAACATGGACCCGGTTGCTCTGGAAAAGGCGTTTGAGATTTATCCAGAAGTTAAACTGGTGGTTTCTGCTGAACTGTACGGGTTTTCTGGTGATATTAAGAAGATTAAAGAAATCTGTGAAGCACACGGAGCAATTCTCATCGAGGATGCAGCAGAAGCAATGGGTGCATCTTGGGATGGCAAGCAGTGTGGATCTTACGGTGATTACTCTGCAGTTTCCTACAATGGCAACAAGATTATCACAGGTTCTTCTGGTGGATGCCTGCTGACTAACAGCATTGAAGATGCAAACAAAACCAGAAAATGGTCTACTCAGGCTAGAGAAAATGCTGCCTGGTATCAGCATGAAGAGGTTGGTTACAACTACCGCATGAGTAATGTCATCGCAGGCGTTGTTCGTGGTCAGTACCCTCATCTGTATGAACACATCGCTCAGAAGAAGGCAATTTATGATAGATACAAGGAAGGGCTGAAGGGGCTGCCTGTGCAGATGAATCCTTTTGATGAAGAAAGATGTGTGCCGAACTACTGGCTGTCTGCCCTGGTCATCGATAAGGATGCGATGTGCAAACAGGTGCGTGATGATTCCAAGGCTCTGTATATTTCTGAGCATGGCAAGTCTTGCCCGACAGAAATTCTGGAAGCTATCGCAGCTCTTAATGCAGAAGGTCGTCCGATTTGGAAGCCGATGCATATGCAGCCGATGTACCGCATGAATAGCTTCGTGACTGTTGCGGGTGAAGGTAGAGCAAGAACCAATGCCTACATTGCAGGTGGTGTAGAAGATATTGGTGCTGATATTTTTGATAGAGGTCTGTGTCTACCGTCCGATAACAAGATGACTGCCGAGGAGCAGGACAGAATTATCGAAGTCATCAGAAGATGCTTTGAGTAAGGAGGCTGGGTATGAATCATAAACCTTACGGTCCATATGAGAAATACTTTAAGAGACCAATAGATTTCTGCTGTGGCCTTGCTGTAGTTCTTGTGTTTTGGTGGTTGTATATAATACTGATTGTTCTCGGAGTGATTTTCATGAGAGGAAATCCTTTCTTTACACAGGAGCGTCCCGGAAAGAATGAGAAGATTTTCAAACTCATTAAATTTAGAACCATGGATAACAGAAAAGATAAGGATGGAAACCTGTTACCTGATGAGGTGCGTCTCAATAAATACGGACGCTTCTTACGTTCTACATCTTTAGATGAACTTCCAGAAGCATTCAATATCCTTAAGGGGGATATGAGTGTCATCGGTCCTCGTCCGCTGTTGGTTCGTTATCTTCCTAGATATAACGAAGAGCAGAGAAGGAGACACGAGGTTCGTCCAGGTTTGTCTGGATATGCACAGGTACATGGTCGAAATACTGTGAGCTGGCCTGACAAGTTCAAGATGGATGTAGAGTATGTAGACCACATTACTTTCCTTAGCGATGTGAAAATCATCTGGGATAGCGTAATGGTGGCGTTTGTAAAACGTGACGGCATTTCATCTGAAACCTCTGCAACGATGGAAGAGTTCATGGGAAATGATGTATGAAGAAATTGGTGATTATAGGAGCAAGTGGTCACGGGAAAGTTGTGGCTGATATTGCTCGAAATAATGGATACACAGAGATTGTTTTCCTAGACGATAATCAGGAGCTTATCCAATGTGGTGGATATCCTGTTGTAGGGAAAACAAGCGAGTTTAAAGAATACGATTGCGACATCATTGTGGCGATTGGCAATGCAAAAATTCGAGAGAGGTTTCAAAGAGAGATTAATCCAGAACAGTTGCCTGTATTGATTCATCCAAATGCTTATGTGGCAGAGCATGTTGAAATTGGTAAAGGCTCAGTAGTTGTAGCTGGTGCAGTCATTAATCCGGGAACAAAAATCGGAGAAGGCTGCATCATAAACACGGGCTCATCTGTCGATCACGATTGTGTGATTTATGATTTTGTACATATCTCGGTTGGAGCACACGTGGCTGGCACGGTGAAAATCGGAAATCGAACTTGGATCGGTGCAGGAGCCACGGTCATCAATAACCTGAATATCTGCGGGGATTGCATGGTCGGTGCAGGTGCCGTAGTGATTAAGAATATAAGGGAAGCAGGAACATATATTGGAGTTCCAGTTAAGGAGAAAAATATGCTTAAAAATAAACAGGGGGGGGTAAAACTTAATAGTTTTATCTCCACTAACAGAATATATGAGGTGGCAGCATGAGAATTTTATTTACCAGTGTTGGTCGCCGAGTAGAGCTGATGCAGGCATTCCGTGCAGCGGCAGAAAGATTAAATGTAGAGTTGAAAATTTACGGAGCTGATATTACAGAATCTGCACCTGCCTTATATTTCTGCGATAAGACAGTTATTGTTCCTCGAATCAAGGAGTCTAACTACATTCCATATCTGAAAGAGGTTTGTGAGAAAGAGAATATTGATGCTCTGATTCCTACGATTGACACAGATCTTCTGTTGTTAGCAGAACATAAGAATGAATTTGGTGGCACTAGAGTCGTTATCAGTCAGCCAGACAAAATTCGTCTTTGCAGAGATAAACGTTACACTGCAGACTATTTCAATTCAGTAGGTCTGTTAAGTCCTGCTTCTGTAGATTCCTTCGATGACTATAAGATGGGATATCCTGCTTTCATTAAGCCGAAAGATGGAAGTTCTAGTATTTTTGCTTATAAAGCAGAGAACGAGGAAGAACTGAAAGCTTTTTCCGAACAGGTTCCTGATTATATTATCCAACCGTTCATTAAAGGCACTGAATACACAGTTGATATCTTCTGTGATTTTGATGGCAAGCCAGTTTACATTACACCGAGAATACGTCAGGCGGTTCGCGCAGGTGAAGTTCTGAAAACTAAAATTGTTCAGGATGAGAAAATCATCACTGAAATGATGAGCTTAGTAGCAGACTACAAACCGTGTGGACAGATTACGGTTCAGATGATTCGCCAGGAGTCCACGGAGAATGATTACTACATTGAAATCAATCCTCGTTTCGGTGGTGGCGCACCGCTGTCCATCAAGGCAGGTGCAGATAGTGCTGAAGCTATGCTGAGATTGTTAAATGGTGAAAAAATGGAATATCTAGCAGGTGCAGCAGAAGACGGTGCTGTGTTTAGTCGATTCGATCAAAGTGTAAGGGTGAAATAAAGCATGTTGGAGATACAAGATATATTAGAGGTTGAAAAGTACATAGATGATGTAGATGCAGTTGTTTTCGATTTGGACGATACGCTTTACAGCGAGAAAGAGTATGTTCGCAGTGGGTATCATCAGATTGCAGTAGCATTCCAGATTCCTGACATGGAAGAAGAAATGTGGTCTGTGTTTGAAGATGGTGGTAAGGCAATTGATGAAGTGTTGGAAAAGCATAAGCTACTGGAGAGAAAACAGGAAGCCTTGCAGATTTATCGTTTTCAAGAACCCAATATATCTTTGTATCCTGGAGTGTTTGAAATGCTTACCCGCATAGCAAACAAGAAAAAAGTGGGCATTATTACAGATGGCAGACCAGAAGGACAACATGCAAAGATCAGAGCACTGAATCTGAAAACTATCATTCCAGCGATTATCGCCACAGATGAGTTAGGTGGAATTGAGTATAGAAAACCAAATCCAGAAGCATTCGTTAAGATGAGTGAAATGCTTGAAGTTCCATTGGAGCGGATGGTATATATCGGTGACAATATCAAGAAAGACTTTGTTGCACCGGAACATCTAGGAATGAAAGCTGTTTATTTTAGAAATGTTGAGGGTCTGTATTATGAACGCTAAGAAAATATGCTATGTGGTTACAATACCACTTACAATACGAGCCTTTTTCATGCCACAGTTGAAGTATCTCGCCCAAAATGGATTTGATGTATCTGTGATTTGTTCACAGGACGACAAATTAGCAGAGGATTTGGGAAATGGAATTCACTACATATCGGTTGACGTCCCGCGCGGTATTTCACTTGGTGGTTCGATAAAGGCTGTTAAAGAACTGATAAACATCTTTAAGAGAGAAAAGTTTGAGTTGATTCAATATTCCACACCTAATGCAGCGTTATACGCATCTATTGCTGCAAGGGCTGTGGGTTGTAAAATACGTAATTACCATTTGATGGGATTTCGCTATTTAGGAGCCCACGGAATGGGAAAGTTGATACTCAAATTCATTGAAAAAGTGTCCTGTTGGAATTCCACATCTATTGAGTGTGTTAGTAAATCAAACTTGGAGTTGGGAATCAAGGAAAAAGTATTTCCGGCAAAGAAAGCCACAGTGGTTTGGAACGGTAGTACTGGTGGAGTAGATTTGGAGCGATTCAGCTATTCCAAGAGAGTAATATGGAGAAATGAACTTCGAGACGAGCTTGGGTATGAAGAATCTGATTTCATCTACGGTTTCATAGGCCGTATCACAAGAGATAAGGGAATTAATGAATTGCTGGAAGCGTTCTTCAGGTTAGAGAATGGCTCGAAGTTGTTTTTGATTGGAAATATAGAAGACGAAGATACGCTGGAGCAGAATTTATGGACGAAGGCAAAGAATCATCCTAACGTTCTGATACATACAGCCACAGCAGATATCGAACGATACTTTGCAATGATTGATGTGCTTGTATTGCCGAGTTATCGTGAGGGTTTCGGCAATGTTGTTATTGAGGCAGCGGCAGTTGGCACACCGGCTATCGTGAGTAACATCCCAGGACCTATTGACACGATTGATGTCGGTAAGACAGCTCTGACTGTGGAAGTTAAGAATTCTACAGCTTTGATGAAGGCAATGCGACAACTCAAAGAAATGAATCCAAATGAAATGGGAATTAAAGCTGCACAGTTTGCAGAGAGAAATTTTGACAGTAGAAAACTATGCGATAAGATTCTGGAAAGAAAGCAGGAGTTGTTTGGGAAAGAAATAAAATGAGGATATTAATCACATACGGTATGTTGCTTGCCATCCTTTTTGTGCTTGGTATAGTCATCGATATGAGACATGCTCAGTCACGAAAAAATATTGGCTTTATGAGTATTCAGCACACTGAGGTTATAAAGGGTGTAGCGATTCTGTGTGTTGTGTTAAGCCATATAGGTAATGCAAATGGCACACGCCTATTTGCTCCGGGGGGGGGGGATAGGAGTTGCGCTGTTTCTTATTTGTTCAGGATATGGACTGAATGAGTCGGCGAAAAAAGGTTTTCATGTTTGGCGCTTTTGGAAGAAGAGAATTGTTACAGTTTTTCTTCCGTATGCATTGATACGTACCGTTATGGTTATCACCAAACATAATGATATTACGGCCTTGGATTTTTTATTTGATATTACCTGCATTAAACCACTTTATGGATTAGGGTGGTATTTAAATTATTTACTGCTGTGTTATGTAGTATTTTCTGTATATCAATTATTAAAAAGCAAACTTGAGCAGAAGTCAATTTTTATAATTGCTATTGCTGCGGGTATAAGTTTCATTGTAGGTCCGACTGAGTTACAAGCTGAACAATGCCTCTCATTTATAACTGGTGTTGTTTTATCAGAATATAAAATCGCATCCACCAATAAAAGCACCCCTTAGATTCGTGGAAGGTGGTGGCAGTAGCTTTTCTGGTAGGTGCATTAGCATTTGCATTAAAGCAGTTTAATATATTTGAAAGTACATATTGGATTTATTTTATACAAGTGATTTATAAGTATAGCTGGGCAGTTATGTTGCTTTTAGAAGTGTGGATTATAATTTAGCGAGTTACATTAAAGCCTGCAGCTGCATTTGGAAAGTATTCATATGAAATATATCTGATACACGGATATATGTTTTGTTTAATGAGATCGATCGCCAATATTCCGGTATTTGTTTTATTTAGTGGAGTTTCATCTATGATATTACATTGCTTAATTAAGTATTTAAGTAGGATTGCTAAATAGCAGAATGAGGTGAAGAAATGAACGAACTAATAAGTGTGATTATTCCAGTCTACAACGCAGAAAAATATATCGAAAGATGTATAAAAAGTATTCAAGATCAAACATTTAGAAATTTTGAATTGATTTTAATTAATGACGGATCAAAAGATAATTCGCTGGAAATATGTGAAAAATTTGCTTGTACAGATAAAAGAATAAAGGTATTAGATCGTCCCAATGGTGGAGCCAGTGCAGCAAGAAACAAAGGCTTGGAATATATGAGTGGGCAGTATGTTGTTTTTGCAGATAGCGATGACTATGTTTCTCCAAGCTATCTTGAGAACCTCTATAAGGCAGCAAAACAAGGTGATTACGATATAGTACAGTGTAATCTTGAAAGTACCTACGACCAAGATAAAATCTTGAATCCCATTGCTTACATGCAAGCAGATGTGACGGAGATAACAAAAATTCAAGCACTGAATGATCGAAAGTACAAGGTTGCGGTATGGGGAAAAATCTATAGTTCACATATATTCAGGGATTTTCATTTTCAGGAAGGAATTATTTATGAAGATGATGCATCGTATTATATTTTTGTCGATCGAGCAAGCAAATTAGCAATGCTAAATGAAACGCTGTACTACTATTATATGTCCGATAATAGTGTCATGCGAAATAAGCAGAAGGACAAGAGTACAGCATTTGTTGGAATCTATGAGAATAGAATTAGTTATTTTCAAGAGCGAAAAGAAAAAGAACTATTGGAGGGCACATACGATCGTTTTTGTTTGGTTTTATTACTTAGCCTATCATCATCCTATGTACAGGGAAATAATAAAAAAGATAGACAGCATTGGATGTCACTATTTAAGAAATATTACCCGTTAGCAATGCAATCAAAGGCTGTTCAAATGAAAGACAAAATGTTGTTTACAGCATTTAGATTATGCCCCCAAATTGTAGGAATATTGATGGGAAGAGTAGGGAGATAAAAATATGGCGGTAAGTTATGCAGGTATCGTAGCATGGATATGGAAAAAAGTATCTCACTTTGATTTTGATAAATATTGGAAAATGCGAGAGTATGTTACCTCACATACGGGGGGGATAAAGTCATACTACTATTTATACAGAATTAAGAAGATGGATGCATTTCACAATGCTTCATTAGGAACACATATTGGATTCAATTCAGCAAAATTTGCAGAGCGTCCATATCTTCCACACGGATTAAATGGAATCATAGTAAGTAATGATGCTGTTATAGGCAAAAAGTGTCAACTATATCATCAGGTAACCATTGGTGGTGGAAATGGCGGCTCTCCTGTAATTGGGGACAATGTATTAATAGGAGCAGGAGCAAAGATTCTGGGGCCTATAAAAATTGGAAATAATGTAAAAATCGGTGCGGGCTGTGTTGTAGCAATTGATATTCCAGATAATGCTACTGTAGTTATGGAGAAGCCGCGTATTATTATCAAAGAATAATTGGAGGGTGGAAGATGCGCATACTAATTCTTTCAGATGAAGTTTGGAATGATGAAATTAACGGAAATAATGTATTATCCAGTTGGTTTGAAGGAATGGATGCGGAATTTGCGAACATATATGCAAGTCCAGGGAATCCGTTAAACCAATGCTGCAATCGTTATTTTCAGATAACCGATCAGATGATGCTGAAAAGCATTGTTAATGGAAAAAAGGCTGGAAAAACACTTCCCTTAATGGATTATACAACGAGAAAAACAGAGTCAATTGGAGAGAAAGAGCCTAAAAAACTGTATACCTTCTTAAAGTCTATATCAGGGCCATTTCTGAGGCTAATCAGAGAAACACTTTGGATATTAGGAAAGTATGATACGGATGAGTTGGGGAAATTTATCCATGAGTTTGAGCCGGATATTATTTTTACTGAAAGAATGGCATCATGTAAAATGCTGCGCTTAGAAAATGTTGTAAAGAAAGTGGCAAGCGTTCCGATGTATGCTTTTACGGGAGATGATGAGTATACATTAAAACAGCTTTCATTTTCTCCGTTTTTTTGGATTAACCGTTTTATGGTTCGCCGCATGTTGAGAAAGAATGTTAAGGATTACCAGATATATTACACTCTTTCAGAAGAACAGGGAGTATATTACGAAGAAATCTTTGGCTGCAAGTGTAAGTTGCTGTGCAAATGCGGAGAATTTAAAGAAAAAATACAGCCTAAAAAAGTGCATAAGCCAATACGCATGATTTATGCCGGAAAGTTCTATTGCAATCGTTGGAAAATGTTAGGACAGATAGCTGATGCAATTCGAGAAGTAAATAAAGATGAGGTTAAAATAATTTTAGAAATATATACGAAGGATATTGCAACAAAAGAACAAGAGGCATTGTTAAATGATGGAAGAAATTCTTTTATCCGAGGCGCTGTAAATCAAAAGGTGTTATCCGAGAAATATAAAGAAGCAGACATAGCAATTCATGTTGAATCTTTAGACTTAAAAAACAGATTAGCGACAAGATACTCATTCTCCACAAAAATTATCGATTGCATTTTTAGTGGATGTGCTATTTTGGCTTATTGTTGGAATCAGCATAGTGGGTGGACATATTTGAAAAAGCATGATGCGGCTATTTGTGTCGGTAATCAGGTAGAAATGAATGACGCTATAAAAAGGATTTGTAGTGATACAGAGATTATCAGCGAGTATTCTATTAAAGCTTGTGAATGTGGAGTGCATTATCACGATAGACAAAAGATCCAGGAAATGCTTTTAAAAGATATGAATAGCAAATATTATAAATAGTTAGAGGCAAAAGGTGAAACATGTGAAAGTAATACAGATAAATGCAGTAAACGGTTATGGAAGCACGGGAGTAATAGTTAAAGATATAGAAAAATGTCTTTTAAGTAATAAAGATGAATCAATGATTGCATGTGCGTTTGGTGCAAACAAAAAAGACTATAAAATAGGAAACTTTTTAGATCGAAAGGCACATGCGGTTTTGGCAAGAGTTTTAGGGAAACAAGGATATGGAAGTTTTTTTTCAACCAAAAGATTAATTAAAAAACTAAAACATGAAAAACCAGATGTTGTGCATTTGCATAATCTTCACAGTAATTATATCCATTTAAATTCCCTCTTGAATTATTTGGCAGATAATCGTATTGCTACGGTTATAACTCTGCATGACTGTTGGTTTTTTACAGGGAAATGTTTTCATTTTGTATCTTGCGGATGTGAGAAATGGAAAACAGGGTGCGGAAATTGTCCGCAAAATAAAAGTGATATTGGAAGTATTTTCCTTGATGGTACAAAACAAGCTTTTGAGGATAAAAGAAAAGGATTTCAGCAAATTAACAACTTGACAATTGTAGGGTGTAGCGATTGGATAAAAAATCTTGCAGAAAAATCTCCTGTATTCGAGGGGAAGACCATTTTAAGAATACATAATGGAGTCGATACCAATGTCTTTAAAATAGATAGTGAAAATTTGTATCGTGGAAAAAGAAACTTGGGAGGCTGCTTTAATATTCTAGTAATGGCAAATAAATTTTTCCTTCAGGAAAATAGTGAAATAAGGCAGAGAATTTTAAAAGGGCTAAAGAAAAATCAAAAATTATTAGTGGTCGGATGTACGAAAAATCAAATAGAGGAACTGCGGAACTATACAAACGTAATTGCAGAAGGGTTCATAAAAGATAGAGCACAATTATCACAGATATATTCGGCAGCAGATGTATTTATTAATATGACTTATGAGGATACATTGCCTACAGTAAATATGGAGTCGATTTGCTGTGGAACACCAGTGATTACTTACAACTCGTGTGGCAGTCCAGAGCTAATTGATAATGGGAAGACGGGATATGTAATCCCTGCTAATAATTATACAGCATTACTGGACGCAATCGCGCATATAGAGCATGGGGAGATTAAAACAGAAAAATGTAGTGCAATTGGTTCAGAAATGTTTGATAAAGAAAAAAGATATCTTGATTATATACAGTTATATTATGAAATTGTAAATAACAGTTAGGTAAAAATTGATAAATCAAGAGGAAAGAATCGAAGAGGTAATTCTATGTTTTGGTATTTACTAAACATTTTAATAATTATGATTGCGGGATATACAAGTGTTAAAGGTACTGATTCTTATATACTAGATAATCAAGGCTCTGTACTTAGAAAAAAAAGAGCCTGTGTGGTGGCGACAATAAACTGTATATTGATGTCTGGATTAAGGCATATATCGATAGGTGCGGATACATTAAATTATGTATATATATTTAAAAATGTATTAGCTACTTCTTGGGAAGACATATACAATACGATATATCAGAAATACGTTTTTGGTTTTGGAGATAGAGATCCGGCATACTTATTATTACAGAAAATATTTCAAATTTTTTCGCAGGACTATAGAGTTTACTTCTTTTTTGTTGCGTTGCTGTATTTTATTCCTTTAGGAATTGCGCTATATCGACATTCTACGGATGTAGTAATGAGCTATGTGTTGTTTATTTCCTTATATTTTGGTTTCTTTGGCACAACGGGAATTAGGCAGACGATAGTTTCAGGAATCATATTTTATTTTGGCGTTGAATTGATTCTTAAAAGGAAATTATTTTTATTTTTATTATTGATTATCCTTCTTTCGACAATACATGGCTCCGCGATTTGCTTTATTCCATTTTATTGGCTATCACGAATAAAGATTAATAAATTTACACTTATAAGTTATTGGGTTGCAATTATTCTATCTTTTGTCTTTAAAGATAAATTGTTAGTAATATTGCAGCATTTCGCAGGATATAAAGATTATACACAATATGAAGGTGCAGGTGCACCGACATTTACATTACTAATGCTTCTCATCTCATTGTTTATTTCTTTTTACCATGAAATGATAATTTGCGACGACGAGTTTGCTAATCTATCAGTGAATGCAGTATTTATAGGTATGTTTTTTTCATCTTTATTGATGATAAATCCCAGCTTTATGAGAGTTGTTCAGTATTATTCAGTTTTTTTGATGTATGTTCTTCCACAGTGCCAATTAGCATTTAAGGAAGGGAAAAGCAGGAGATTATATTCGATAATAGTAATCATTGCTTTAGTTTTACTATTAATACAGACACATCCACAATATAAGTTTTGTTGGCAGAAATAGGAAAAAATGGGAGGAAAGGTATTGTCATGAAAAAAATATTATTTCTAATTGGAACTTTAGGAGACGGTGGAGCAGAAAGAGTGTTAGTTGATATGGTAAACCATATGAGTCAAAATAAATTTGATATAACTGTCATGACAATTATTAATGAAGGTACCAGGATAAAAGAATTATTACCACACATTCACTATAAAAGTATAGTCTCCCAAAAAGAAAGCTGGTTAAGAAATGTACATATTAAGTTAATAACGAAGATATTGCCAGCAAGATTGATATATAAAGCATATATAAAAGAAAAATATGATATAGAAGTAGCATTTTTGGAAGGGTTAGCTACCAAAATAATTTCGGCATCTAATAATAAGAATTCTAGAAAAATCGCCTGGGTTCACACAGATTTAATGCAATTCTTTAGTTCAGTAAATGTATTTTTAAATTATGAAACTAATAAAGAGGCATATGAAAAATTTGATAATATTGTTGGAGTTTCAAAGGAAGTAGTAACTGCGTTTATAAAAAGATTTTCGTGGAAAAAAGATAATGTTTCTGTAATCTATAATGTAAATGATGATAAAGCTATTAGGTATAAAGCAAAAGAAACTATAGATTTACCACAGAAGAATGGTCGTATTCGAATTGTTAGTTGTGGAAGGCTTTGTGAGCAAAAAGGATATGATAGGTTATTGCGGATACATAAAAAGCTACAAGATGAGGGACTAAAATATGATTTATGGATTGTTGGTGATGGAGATCAAAGGGAATATTTAGAGAATTACATCCGGGAGAATAATTTAGAGGAAACTGTTACGCTATTTGGATTTCATCAGAATCCTTATCCAATAATAGTAAACGCAGATTTATTTGTATGTTCTTCTAGGACTGAAGGATACAGCACGGTTGTAACAGAAGCATATATTTTGGGTAAACCTGTGATTACAACAAATGTTGCTGGTACACTAGAACCAGAAGAATGCCCAAGATATAGCATTTTATGTGAAAATGATGAAAAATCTTTGTATGAAGCAATAAAAAGTGTTTTAGAAGATCCAAAACAAATCCAGGTATTTAAAGAGAAAATGAAAGGGCACATGAAATACTTCAACACAGATTATCAGATAGATAAAATTGAAAAATTCTTGTTAAATTGAAAAATAGTTCAAAAATAGATTTTATATGTGGAGGATAGAATAAACATGAATGTTTTATTTATATGCGGTTATGCAGCGGAATATAAGGGAAACTTTATAGAATGTTTAACACAATTAGATATTGCAATGCACGGAAAGCAACAAGCTTGCTATATATTCCCGCCTGAAGCGAAAGATAAGGAGTGGGTTAATGAATTGCAGATCGCAGGTGCAAAAGTATATTTCAATACCAATTCAATTTTAGGAGAGTATCGATTACAAAACCAAATATGTAAAGAACATAAAATAGATATAATATACCACCATTTTTGGAATCTTAAAGATTGTATTGCCAATAGACTTTTAAAAATAAAATATCCAAAGCTGAAAATGGTAATACATCATCATAACGAATATCATATTAGTAATTCCAAAAGAAATGAGATTTTGAAACATTGGATTCTAGACGCAGACATGCATATAGGTTGTGGGGAGTATGTTTCAAAGGAAGTTATTGAAGCAGGATTTAGAAATGTAAAATGGGTAGATAATTGTATTGAATTCTCAAGGCTTGATTGCCATGAACCGTATGATATGGGTTTGGGGCTAAACTTACTGACCTTTTCAAGCTATAGCTATGAAGCAAAAGGAATTGACATTTCTATTAAGGCTTGCTTTGAAGCACGGAAGCAGGGGGTTCCAGTTAATCTCTTTATCGCAATTGCTACTAAATGGGAAGAAATGGAACAGAAGATAGTCGAGGAATGCAAGAGATTAAATGGTGCTATACCAGAATGGATTAAACTATTGCCACCAAGATCGGACATTGCTACATATTATCGTGCAGCGGATGCCTATTTGAATAGCTCCAGAACTGAAGGGTTTTGTTATGCTTCTGTCGAAGCTGTGTACTGTGGAGCACAAATTATTCAGTCTAATCATCCAGGCAATCGTTTGGATATTCCACGAACGCTTATTTGCAGTATTGGAAATGTTGGAGAATGTGTCAATGCAATTGAAGAATTGTATCAAAGAAAAAAAGATGGCGAGATAAAGGAAGATCATATCATCCAAAAGAAATACATTCTAGATAACTATAGCATCTCGACTTGGACAAAGAAAGTGGCGGAAGAGCTTACGGCTTTAATGTAATGATTCATTATGTTTTTGTTGCTATAGGATAAAAGAATGGAGGTTATTTATGAATATAGAGATAGTAAAAACTAGGGATATAAACCCAGATGTAAAACCGTGGCTGGTTGATGTTGCGGTAAAAACAAATATATGGATTCGCCCCAATTGCCAAAGAAAACAGTTTGAAATTTTTAAACAGGCAAGACCAAGTATCCTGTTTATTCAGTCAGACGGCGGAAGAAACGAAAGAGAATGGGACTTAATTAAGCAAAATCGTAAAATTTTTGACGAAGAGATTGATTGGGACTGCACTGTCCATAAAATTTATGCAGATAAAAATTACGGTTTATATGCTATGTATGAAAATGCTGAAAAACATATATGGAATCATGTGGAAAGCTGCGTTTATTTTGAGGACGATCATATTCCTGCAGTGAGTTTTTTCCGATTTTGTGCAGAACTGCTGGAGAAGTACAAGGATGATTTGAGAGTAGGTGCAATATGCGGTATGAATCATCTAGACACATATGAACGTCCAACAGCAGATTATTTCTTCTCACGCGTTGGTTCTATTTGGGGAATTGCTTATTGGAAACGAACACGAGAAAGCTTTCATTTGAATTATAAAAATGATCCATATGTAATAGAAGAAGTTTGCAATATTGCAAAAAAGGATACCTTTTTTTGTAAATCGATGAAAGGATATGCTGCAGGAAAAAATATAGGCGGCCATGTTCCAGGACCAGAGTACTATCTAGTCCAAAATATATTTGCGCAAAATCAATTATATATTGTCCCGAAAAAGAACATGATTAGTTGTATTGGTGTTGAAGATGGTTCGACTCATGCAGTCAATAGTATAAAAAAATTAGCAAAAGGTGATGCCCAGTTTTTCTATATGAAAACATATGAACTTGATGGGGAAATCAAGCATCCTGAGTATGTTTTCCCCGATTTGTCATATGAAAAGAAAATGAAAAGAGCCACTGCATGGCACCACCCATTGATTTCGGCTTATAGAAGATGGGTTAGCATAGTTAAAAGAGTATATTATGGAGATGGAATTATACTGCTTAAGAAAATTCCTAAAAAGATCAATCGTATAATCGGTAAGGGAGAGATAGAAAGATAATATGAGTATAGGAGACAGTAATAGCACAAGACAAATATATATGGGATCAATTATTTCTTATTTGCTTGTATTTTTAAATATTGGTCTTGGATTAATTTATACGCCATGGATACTCAGAGAGATTGGTGATAGTGCTTACGGCTTATACACATTGGCTGGATCCATCACGGCTATGTTTCTGATGGATTTTGGAATGAGTGCTGCAATCACGAGATTTCTTGCATATTATAGGGCGAGAGAGGATATTAAATCTGAAAATGAGATTTTTACAATAATTGTAAAGTTATATGTCCTTATTGTGTGTGTGATTGCAGTAATATTTGTTGTTTTGTATTTTAACATTGATCATATTTACGCCAATCTAACGCCTTCGGAATTAGCTTCCTTTAAGGTCGTATATGCAATAACTGCTATTTTTGTTACAATTTGTTTTCCCGTGAATGTCTGTAATGGTGTTTTGAATGCATTTGAAGAATATATCGCTTTAAAAGTATCTGACGTATTCAATAAAGTAGGATGTGTCATCGTAACTATCATTGCCTTGCAATTGCATGGCGGTTTGTATGCATTAGTGTTAATCGCAGGATTATTTAATTTGATTACTTTTGTTTATAAAATGATTGCTGTATATAAAAAGACCAGAGTAGTCTTTCTGCCGCATTATTTTGATAAAAAGAGATTGCAAGAAATATTTTCTTTCTCTTTTTGGAGTACAATAAGTTCTCTAGCACAGCAAATGATATTTAATGTCATGCCTACAATCTTGGCAATGATATCATCTACTACGGTTATTACAATGTATGGATTTACAAGGGTTATCGAGGGTTATATTGCCACAATTACTGGAGCCATTAATGGCCTATTTTTACCAAGAATATCTAGAGTTATAGGAGAATCTAATGATGCTCATGAGGTTCTACCATTGATGATTCGAGTTGGACGAATCAATCAATCGATTATTTTATTGATGTTTTTAGTTTTTTTGTTCGTGGGACAAGATTTTGTCATACTTTGGCTAGGAGAAGATTATTCACAATTATATATTTGTATGTTATTAATGATTGCTCCTTATTGTATTTCATCATCTCAGCAAATAGCAACGAATAGTTTAATTGCTTTAAATAAGATTAAGTATACTGCGGGAATAAACATGGTGACAGGCATAATTAATTTATGCGTAGTATATTTGATTACACCTCAATTTGGGGTCATGGGTGTTTGCTTCAGTATTTGTCTGACATTCCTTCTTAGAATTTTTTTGGATAACATTATTTTTGTAAAGGTGCTTAAAATTAATATTGCTAAATTCTTTGTTGAATGTCATATCAGATTGATTCCTGCAATTATGTTGACGTTGGCATCTGCGTATTTATATACATCTAAGGTATCTATTTGTTTTGGAAATAAAATTGCGTGGAGCATTTTAATTATAAAAGCGTTTGGAGTTGTTGTTGCATTTGTTGCTTTTATGTGGGGATTGGGATGGAATAAGACTGAAAAACAAATGTTTGCGTCTATATTTAAAGCTATGCTAAGCAAACTGAAGAAATAAATCTGATATTAGAAAAATTTCTAAATATAGGTGATTTTGCATTACTATTAGGTATAAATATTTTTTTAGGAGATAAAGATGTCACTTTTTAAAGATAAAACTTTGATGATTACTGGTGGTGCCGGCTCTTTTGGTAACGCAGTCCTGAATCGTTTTCTGCGTACTGATATTGGAGAGATTCGTGTATTCTCTCGTGATGAGAAGAAACAGGACGATATGCGTCATGAGTTTCAGGCAAAGATGCCTGAGGTGGCTGATAAGATCAGCTTTTACATCGGAGATGTAAGAGACTTGGCTTCCGTAAAGAACGCAATGCATGGTGTAGATTATATCTTCCATGCGGCTGCATTGAAGCAGGTTTCTTCCTGTGAGTTTTTCCTGATTGAGGCTGTTAAGACTAATGCTCTTGGCACAGAAAATGTTCTGACCGCGGCGATTGATGCTGGCGTTAAGTCTGTTGTTTGTCTTTCTACGGACAAAGCAGCTTGACCTGATCACCCACAAGGGTCGTGTGGGCGAGGTCTATAATATTGGAGGACATAACGAGATGAAGAATATTGACATCGTCAAGATCATCTGCAAGGCATTGGATAAGCCGGAAAGCCTAATCACCTATGTCACCGATCGTAAAGGCCATGATATGCGTTATGCCATCGATCCCACCAAGATCCACAGCGAGCTGGGCTGGCTTCCTGAGACCAAGTTTGTTGACGGTATCCAGAAGACCATCCGGTGGTATCTGGATAACAAGGAATGGTGGCAGACCATAATCTCCGGAGAGTACCAGGACTACTACGAGAAGATGTATGGGAATCGATAAAAGAAAGGGTGTTAAATATGAGTAATATTTTAGTTACACAATCATCGATGCCTCCTATGGATGAGTATATTGATGAGATTAAGAGCTTATGGGACAGTCATTGGCTGACTAATATGGGAGAAAAACATAGGGAATTCCAAAATCAATTAGAACAATATTTGGGGATACCCCATATAGCCTTGTATACTAATGGACACCTTGCATTAGAAAATGCAATTGCCGCGTTGAATTTGCCAAAGGGCGGGGAGGTTGTTACAACTCCGTTTACATTCGCATCAACAACACATGCAATTGTTCGTAACGGCTTAGTTCCTGTTTTTTGCGATATTAGAGAAGATAATTACACAATCGATACTGTTAAGATGGAGGAGCTTATTAACGACAAGACTGTAGCGATTGTCCCTGTTCATGTTTATGGAAACATGTGTGATGTCGAAGAAATTGACAGAATTGCAAAGAAATATGGGCTGAAAGTGGTTTATGATGCGGCGCACGCATTTGCTGTGAAATATAAAGGAATATCTTCTGCTTGTTTTGGTGATGCGGCTATGTTTTCCTTCCACGCAACTAAAGTGTTTAACACGATTGAGGGAGGTTGTGTTTGTTTTAAGAACGACGCATGGGTTCAGCTTCTAAATGATATGAAGAACTTTGGCATTCATGGGCCAGAATCCGTGGAGTATGTAGGTGGCAATGCAAAGATGAATGAATTCCAAGCAGCTATGGGAATATGCAATATGCATCACTTGGATGCAGAGATAGCGAAGCGTAAATTAGTTGTTGAAAGATACATAAGCCGACTTCAAGGTGTAGACGGAATTAAACTTTCTCCTGTTCAAGAAAATGTAGAATCAAATTATGCATATTTCCCAGTTGTGTTTGACGGATACAAATATACAAGAAATGAAGTATTTGAAAAATTAGCGGAAGTAGGAATTGGTGCAAGAAAATATTTTTATCCGCTGACAAACAGCTTTGAATGCTATCGCAACTACCCGACTGCAGGCACAGAAAAGACACCGGTGGCACAACATATGGCACTTAGAGTTTTGACTTTGCCTTTGTATGCTGATTTAAGCCTGGATGATGTGGATAGAATTTGTGATGTGATTTTAGGATAGAAGAGGGGTATATGGGAAGTTTTTATTCAGAGGAAGAATTAAAAGCACTTGGCTTGAAAGCTTACGGGGCTAATGTTAAAATCAGTAAGAAAGCAAGTATTTATGGTGCCGATAGTATCACATTAGGAAATGATGTGAGAATTGATGATTTTTGCATTTTGAGCGGAAAAATAAATATTGGAAATAATGTACATATAGCAGTTTATACGTGCTTGTTTGCCAGTGAGTATGGAATACAGTTGGAAGACTATTGCAATATTTCATCAAGAGTAGCTATATATGCTATCTCTGATGATTATTCTGGAGAATCTATGACAAATCCAACAATTCCAGAAAAATTCAAAAATATACAAGGCGAAAGAGTTGTTTTAAGGAAACATACAATTATTGGTACAGGGACAACAATTTTACCAGGAGTGACAATTGGTGAAGGTGTCTCTGTAGGGTGTATGTCGTTGGTGACAAAATCTTTGGATCCTTGGTGTATATATGTTGGCATTCCTTGTAGAAGATTAAAAGAACGTAGTAAGAAACTACTTGAATTAGAAAAACAGTATATTATAGAAAAAAGTGAAGTGAATTATAATATGAAAAAATAAAATTTTGAGCGGGGGGGAGGTAGCATGAAAAAATTATTGTATTAGGTGGCTCTCGCTATTTGATTCCTGTTATTAAAAAGGCTCACGAGTTAGGTGTTTACACGATTACTTGTGATTATTTGCCTGACAATATCGCACATAATATTCTGACGAGTATAAGAATATCAGTATCATTGATAAAGAAGCGGTATTAGAGTGTTCAAATGAATTGAAAATAGACGGTATTATGTCTGTTGCTTGTGATTGAATATTCCAGTCTCGGTGTCCACGCAGTCCGGTGATAAGGAAACCGATTGGCAATTATAAAGAATACAAGAAATCTCACAAATGTAAAGCCGGCTTATGCCCCGCAAAGCGGCTCTGGGCTTGACATTCGTTCGATTCCTTATGAGTATTAATCAAGCCAATCAATGGTGGTTTCCGCTCCGGAATACCGGTTTCCATGTTACCGGAATCTGGGTTTCTTGAGACAAGAATATCCATGATCCCGGCGTTATAACTGAGGCTTATGTAGCAGAGCAGATGGGGTTTCCGTTCCAGGGTTCTTATAAATCTACTTGTATTTTGCAGGATAAGGGATTGTTTCTTCAGTTCTTGGCAGAGAATGGATTCAATGTTCCACATGCAAAACGGTATACCGACAAAGAGGCACCATTTGTTGATGAAGAATTTTTCACATGGCCAGTTATTTGGTCATTTGATTTTGTAGATAAGGATAATGAGTTTGATTGGGAATCGGTGGAAATACAGGGTATAGATAATCCCTCCAAGCAAAAAGAGGATTTTTGGAATACAATTAATGGAAGTAAGGTAAATGTCAATTTATTAAAAGACGAAGATGTAGAGATTGTTGAAGAAGATAATATCAGTCTTATGGTGATTCATGTTCCAAGAGCCGATTTTAACATGCGTCCAGTATATGTTGGTGAAAATCCATATAGAGGAACATATAAAAGAAATCATGAAGGCGACTATCATGCGACAGAGCATGAGATTCGGGGAATGATAAGAGACCAGAATTCAGAAGGTAATGATAATCGGATTATTGAGTATTATACGATGCACGATATTGATAAAGAAACTTTAAGAAAGTATCGTCAGATTTTTGAAATTAGAAATGATGGTCATGTATGGAATTCCCTGGAAGACAAGTCTTTTCTTGAAAAACTAGGTGGTTATAGAAGGGATAGAAGAACTGGAGTAGAAGGTTTGACTTTGGCTGAGCTTTTAATGTTTGGTACGGGACAGGCTGTCAGAGAGCGGTTTGATAATGTCTTCATGGATTACCGTAATGAAAGTCAAGTGACAGCAGATATTCGCTGGAACGATAGAATTACCTATGATGGCACATGGGAAAACAACCTGTTTAATTTTTTTACAAAGGTGCCCCCAAAGTTGATGGAGGATTTGAAAAAGCCATTCAAGTTAGAAGGTGCTGTGCAGCGTATAGATGATACTCCTGTGCACAAAGCTGTTCGTGAGGGATTTGTGAATATGATTATACATGCGGATTACCTGATGGATGCAGGTGTTTTAAAGGTAATCAAGAAATCCACATATGCAGACGATGCTTAGATTGGTTGGGTTTGGAGATAATGCTGGTTCTGGTTTTCCAACGATTCTTGATGTGTGGAAATCAGAAGGCTGGATAGAGCCGGAGCTGATTGAGGATACAAATCTTAATCAGGTAACACTTGTGATGAAGATGGAGAAAGATTCCAATAAAAATGTCATAGAAAATGTCATAGAAATTTCAGAAGAGAAAATTAAAGAATTGATGCCCGGGTATTCGAAGAAGAAGATTGCCAAAGCTTGCATGATACTTAAAATGATTTCTGAAAATCCGAATGTTTCTACAGATGAGTTAAGAATAGCATTAAATGTTACGAATAGAACACTTGCTGAGTTTGATGGAAAAACAGGACGTAAAGTTCTATCAGACAGGATTATCATGTAGCTAAGAAAAAAAGATTTGGCAGGTATTATTTTCGTGGAGAACTGGGAAAAGCGCTTGAAAAAGTGCGAAAGGGAATTCATTTCACAACATGCCGACAATATAAAAAGAAAATAAAAGCGAAGGAGAAAAAAGATGTCTTTATTTACAGGAAAAACTTTGATGATTACAGGCGGTACAGGTTCTTTTGGAAATGCGGTTTTGAATCGTTTTCTGAAAACGGATATTGGTGAAATCCGTATTTTTTCCCGTGATGAGAAAAAACAGGATGATATGCGTCATGAATATCAGGTAAAAATGCCGGAAGTAGCGGATAAGATTAAGTTTTATATTGGAGATGTAAGAGATTTGCAGTCATGTAAAAATGCAATGCACGGTGTCGATTACATATTTCATGCAGCAGCTTTAAAGCAGGTTCCGTCATGTGAATTTTTCCCGATGGAAGCGGTAAAAACAAACGTAATTGGAACAGAAAATGTTTTGACTGCTGCCATTGAGGAAGGTGTGGAGGCAGTAATCTGTCTTTCTACTGATAAGGCTGCGTATCCAATTAATGCTATGGGAATTACAAAGGCTATAGAGGAAAAGGTTGCAGTAGCCAAGAGCCGTATGTCCGGGAAGACAAAGATTTGTTGTACAAGATACGGTAATGTAATGTGCTCCCGCGGTTCTGTAATTCCTCTTTGGATCGATCAGATTAAAGCAGGAAATCCAATTACTGTTACAGAGCCGTCTATGACACGTTTTATTATGTCTCTTGACGAAGCAGTAGACCTTGTGCTTTTTGCATTTGAAAACGGGGAGAACGGAGATCTTTTAATTATGAAAGCTCCGGCTTGTACTATTCAGACACAGGCGGAGGCAGTATGTGAGTTATTCGGCGGTAAGAAAGAAGAAATTAAGGTGATTGGTATTCGTCATGGTGAGAAGATGTATGAGACATTGCTTACGAATGAGGAATGTGCAAAAGCAATCGATATGGGGAACTTCTATCGTGTTCCGGCAGACAATCGTGGATTAAACTACGATAAATATTTTAAAGACGGGGATGCAGAGAGAAATACCCTGACTGAGTTTAACAGTAATAATACAAAACTTCTGAATCTGGAAGAGACAAAGGAAACAATCGCAAAGCTTGCTTATATTCAGGAAAGACTGGCAGAGGAGTAAGAAGCAGCGGTATTTATTTGGAGGAGAATCATGGAACACAATTTTAAATGGAAAAATAATGGCAGAACGAAGCTGTGTATCGGTCTTGGAACACGTCCGGAGATTATCCGTCTTGCAGCTGTAATTAAAAGATGCAGAGAATACTTTGATACTTGCGTGATTTATTATAATCAGAACTGGGATAAGAATCTTTCTACTGTATTTTGGGAAGATTTTGAATTGAAAAATAATGACGGTGAATTTGGACCGGACATTCTTGTTCCTGTTGTTGGAGAGAATCTTGGTGTGACCTGTGGAAACATTCTCGGAAGAAGCTATGAGCTTTTAAGTGAACTGAAACCGGACGGATATTTAGTGTTGGGAGATACAAACTCATGTCTTTCTGCTATTTCGGCAAAACGCCTTCATATTCCTTTATTCCACATGGAGGCAGGGAACCGTTGTAAGGACGAATGTCTGCCAGAAGAGACAAACAGAAGAATTGTAGATGTAATTTCAGATGTAAATCTCTGCTATTCTGAGTTTGCCCGTAAATACCTTGCAGATACCGGTCTTCCAAAAGAAAGAACATATATGACAGGTTCGCCAATGGCAGAAGTGCTGCGGGGAAATCTTGAGAAAATTGAGAAAAGTGATGTGTTGGAACGTTTGGGTCTTGAGAAAGATAACTATATTCTTCTCAGTGCACATCGAGAGGAAAATATTGATACAGAAAAGAACTTTACAAGTCTTTTTACTGCAATTAATGCGCTGGCAGAAAAATACGATATGCCGATTCTTTATTCCTGCCATCCAAGAAGCAAGAACAGACTGGAAAAGAGTGGATTTAAGCTTGATCCAAGAGTGCGGGTAAATGAGCCGCTTGGATTTAATGATTACAACTGTCTTCAGATGAATGCGCTGGCGATTGTAAGTGACAGCGGTACCCTTCCGGAAGAAAGCAGCTTCTATTTATCAATCGGACATCCTATTGCAGCTGTATGTATTCGTACTTCCACAGAAAGACCGGAGGCTCTTGAAGCAGGTGACTTTATTCTTGCCGGAATTACAACAAAGGAACTTCTTAATGCCACAGATATGGCAATCGAGATGAAACAGAAAGGGGTTCTTGGTAAGCCCTGTCCTGATTATGTAGATGAAACAGTGTCCATGAAGGTGGTAAGAATCATCCAGGGATATGTAAATGTAGTTAACAAAATGGTCTGGAGAAAAAACGAGAACGAATTATAATAAAAATTCAAAAAGGTCAGGTAGAAAGTATGAATATATTAGTTACCGGCGCAAAGGGAATGGTAGGAACGGCTCTTTGCAATAATCTGAAAAATATAAGAGACGGCAAGAATAAAACAAGACCGGGAATTGTAATTGATGAAATTTACGAATATGATATAGACAGTGCAGAGGCGGAATTGGATGGATACTGCCAAAAAGCAGATTTTGTATTTAATCTTGCCGGTGTAAACCGTCCGGAAAATCCGGAAGACTTTATGAAGGGGAATTTTGGTTTTGCTTCACAGCTTCTTGATACATTGAAAAAGCATAATAACAAAGCTGGTATTATGTTGAGTTCTTCTGTACAGGCAACCTTGGCGGGGCGTTTTGGGAACAGTGAGTACGGCAGAAGCAAAAAGGCAGGAGAGGAGTTGTTTTTCTCTTATGGAGAAGAAACAGGAGCTCCGGTGTATGTTTATCGTTTTGTGAATCTTATGGGACATTCCAGACCAAAGTATAACAGCGCTATTTCTACTTTCTGCTGGGCAGTGGCAAATGATGAAGAATTTACGGTAAACGACAGAAGTACAGAGCTTGAAGTTCTTTATATTGACGATCTTGTTGAAGGAATGTTTGATTTGCTTGAAGGAAAAGAGCAGCGCTGTGAGTTTGATGGTGTGGAAACAGTTTTGAAAGAAGATGGGAGATATTGCTGTGTACCAGTGACACATAAGGCAACTCTTGGAGAGATTGTGGATTTGCTGGAGCAGTTTAAAAAGCAGCCTGTAAATTTAATGATGCCAAAGTGCCCTGATGGCTCTTTTGCGAAGAAACTTTTTAGCTTGTATTTAACATACCTTCCGGCAGATAAATTTAAATATGCAATGAAAATGAACTGCGATTCCAGAGGAAGTTTTACAGAGCTTGTGCATACAGAAGACTGCGGTCAGGTTTCTATTAACATCAGCAAGCCGGGGATCACAAAAGGACAACACTGGCATAACAGCAAATGGGAGCAGTTTATTGTAGTCCATGGTCATGGACTTATTCAGGAAAGAAATATTAATACGGGAGAAACGGTGGAATTTGAAGTAAGCGGAGATAAGATTGAAGCAATTTATATGATTCCAGGATGGACGCACAACATTATCAATCTTTCAGATACAGAAGACCTTGTTACAGTTATGACTTGCAATGAGATTTTTACCCCGGAGCGACCGGATACGTTTTTTGAAGAAGTGTAGGGATTAATGTATGAAATCATTATGACTCATAACCGTCCCTGGTCGGTTATGGAACTTGTTATATTTTTTATTTTACTGAGTTTTGTGACAACTGTGGTAGTATGGCTTGTAAGAAAGGGAAAAATAGTATACTCCCAGGCAGCGGCAGCGGAATTACTGTTTGTATTTTTGATGGTTGTGCTTGCATCTACTGTATTTACAAGAACATCAAATGGGGAGTATTCTTATCAGCTTGCGCTTTTCTGGTCATGGAGAGAAGCTGCTTTGGGAGATAAAGGGATATTAGAGGAAATTTTACTGAATATCGTGCTTTTGATGCCGGCAGGCTGTTTGTTTCCCTTTGTATTTCACAGGAAAATTCCAGCTGTACGTGCGTTGCTGACGGGAGCGCTGTTCTCACTTTTTATCGAGGTTTGTCAGCTTATTTTTTGCAGGGGACTTTTTGAGTGGGACGATATGCTGCATAATAGTCTGGGGGCTATGCTTGGATGTATGCTATCAAATAAGGTATTTGGAAAATTATTATGCAGTAGAAAAGTATAAAAGGAAAGGACAAATACATATGAAAAGTTTATTAATTCTCGGTGCTGGCGGTTTTGGTCAGATGGTAAAAGAAACAGCAATAGCCCTTGGCTATGAAAAAGTTATGTTTTTAGATGATGCAGCAAAAGACGAAGATGTTATCGGTATGTGTTGCGATTACGTTTTAAAACATGAAGATTATCCGGAAGCAGTAGCTGCTTTTGGAAATAATAAAACGCGTCTTTTTTGGACTGATAAATTACTGGAGGAAGGATATGAGGTGCCCTCTATTGTGCACCCTTCTGCAATTGTAAGTCCAAGTGCAGTGCTGGAGCCGGGATGCTTTATTATGCAGAGGGCTGTTGTAAATACACATACGAAGATTGAGCGTGCTGCGCTCATTAACAGCGGAGCTGTTGTTGACCATGATTCCTGTGTATGTGCCGGTGCTCATATTGGTCTTGGAAGTGTGGTGAAGGCAAACTGTACCATTGAGTCCGGACGAAAAGTGGAGGCAGGAGAAGTGATTTTTTCCACCAGAAGAAAAATCGAAGGTGCAGACAGCAGAAGTCTTGAAGATGCTGTATATGCCTTTGGTTTTGGAAATCAGTGCAGTTATGTAAAACCGTTTGGGGAAGGCCATATTAATGAGACATACGCGGTATATATGCCGGACCATGATGGAAACGATGTACCTCTTTACGTTCTCCAGCGTATTAATATTAACGTATTTAAAAACCCTGACCAGGTAATGGACAATATTTTCGGAGTGACAGAATATCTCCGCAATATTATCCGTCGGGATGGAGGAGATTTGGACAGGGAATCTTTATCCTATATCAAAACAAAAAGCGGTGACAGCTATTTTGAAGATGAAAAGGGACAGCCGTGGCGCTGCCTCCACTATGTACCGAATTCTGTATGCTATCAGCAGGTGGAGAAGCCGGAGCAGTTTTATCAGTCAGCTTTAAGTTTTGGACATTTCTTAAAGCAGCTTGGAGATTATCCGGCAGAAAGTCTTTATGAGACGATTCCGCAATTTCATGATACACGGAAACGATTCCGAGATTTTGAAGACGCACAGCGAAAGGATGTAAAAAACAGAGCCCGCCTTTGCCGCCAGGAGATTGACTTTGTCCTTTCACGGAAAGACGACTGCGGTGTTCTTATGAATCAGCTGGAAGAGGGAAAACTGCCCCTTCGTGTAACGCATAATGATACAAAACTGAATAACATTCTTTTTGACCAAGATACAGACAAGGGATTATGCATTATTGACCTTGATACGATTATGCCGGGACTTGCGGCAAATGATTTTGGAGATTCTATTCGTTTCGGAGCTTCTACAGCAGAGGAAGATGAGCAGGATCTGGATAAGGTCCATTTCGATATTTCCCTTTACGATATTTATGTAAAAGGTTATCTTGAGATGGCGAAAGATGTACTTACACCGGAGGAAATTAAAAGCCTTCCGTGGGGAGCAAGATTAATGACGCTGGAATGCGGTATGAGATTCCTTGCAGATTTCCTTCAGGGAGATGTTTACTTTAAGACTGCATATCCGGAACACAATCTTGTCCGTGCGAGAACACAGTTTAGACTGGTAAAAGAGATGGAAGAGCAGTTTAGCGAAATGAATGAAATTTTGACAAAATACATGTGATTTATTTAGTTGCACTTTAACAGTCTCAATGGTAAAATTACAAAGTAAATACAAAAAAGCATAGAGGGTGAAAAGAAAGTTATGAACACAAATGAGAGAAGAGAAGTCCCTGACAATGATGTAATCGATTTGATGGAATTATTTTATGCGCTCAAAAGAAAGATTTTTCTGATTATCGCAGTGGGACTCCTTGGTGGATGTCTCTTTGGGGCTTATACGGCGTTTTTTATGGAGCCTCTTTATAAATCTACATCAAGTTTCCTTGTACTATCAAAAGAGACAACGCTTACATCTCTTGCAGACTTACAGCTTGGCTCCCAGCTTGCGGCAGACTATCAGGTGCTGCTTAAGAGTACAAGTGTAATGGAAGATGTAATTGATGAGTTAAATCTGAAAATGAGTCCGGAGCAGCTTCGCGGAAGTATTGCGACTGCAAATCCGACAGGTACAAGAATTCTTGAGGTGACTGTTACAAATACAGATGGTGCTCTTGCAAAGAAGATTGCAGATAAGGTAGTTGAGGTGGCATCTGTTTATATTGGAGATAAAATGGAGGTTGTTCCTCCTAAGATTATTGAAAAAGGTAAGATTCCTACAGTTCAGAGTTCTCCAAGTATGTCTAAGAATGTAATGATGGGAATTCTTCTTGGTATTGTTCTTTGCTGCGGAATTATATGTGTGATTACAATTATGGATGATACCATTAAGTCAGAAGAGGATCTTGAGAAGTATCTTGGAATTACAGTTTTGGCATCTGTTCCGGACAGAAAAGATTATATTAACCAGAAAAAGAAGAAACATTAAGAGAGGAGATGTCGGATAATGAAAAAGGTAATCATGCAGGACATCAGGAAGCAGGATTATCATTACGATGAGGCAATGAAGACGCTGCAGACAAATATTAAGTTTGCGGGGACAGATATAAAAAGCATTTTGATCACAAGCTGTTATCCTAATGAGGGAAAAAGCGACATTGCCTTTTCTCTTGCAAAGGAAATGGCATCATCAGGGAAAAAAGTTCTTCTTCTTGATGCGGATATGAGAAAGTCTTCCTATATAAATCGGTTTCGAGTGGAAGAGGAAGTGATCGGTCTGTCTCAGGTGTTAAGCGGACAGGCAGGGATTGGAGAGCTTCTCTATTCTACAAATTATGAGAATCTTGATATGATTTTTGCAGGACCTCCTGTTCCCAATCCTACAGCTCTTCTTGGAGAGCGGATTTTTGCAGCTCTGCTGAAAAAATTAAAGGAACATTATGACTATATTTTTATTGATACACCGCCTGTGGGAACGCTTATTGATGCGGCTGTAGTGGCACAGAAATGTGACGGAGCCATTTTTGTGGTGGAAAGTGAAGCAGTAAGCTACAAAGTTGCAAGAAAGGCACTGGAGCAGATTGAGAAAAGCGGATGTCAGGTTTTGGGAAGTGTTCTTAATAAAGTAGATATGAAGAAAGATAAGTATTATTCACGCTACGGAGGACGCTATCGTTACTACTCTTCTTATTATTACAAAAAGAGTGAACAGAAATAAGAGGAAATAAGGGTGAAAAAATTCAGTAAGGCTACAAACATACTTTTGATTTTGCTTTGTGTTGTACTTGTGGCTGCTCTGGGCGGTCTCGTTGTCTGGAACAGGCAGCAGACAGGAAGGGAACGTCAGAAGCTGGAAAAATTGGCGGAGGAGTCCCGGGAGACAGATAAGAAAGCACTGAAAGAAGCAGAAAAAAAAGAAAAAGAAATAGAAAAAGAAGTTCAGGAAAAAGTGCAGAGTGAAGAAGAGGCTAAGATTTCTGTGACTCCTACTCCTGCAGAAAAAGAAGTAAAAGCAGAGCCGGAGGGGATTTCGTTCTGGGGAGACGATCTTCTGACGCAGGATGACACAGAGAAATATTCTTATATGGCAGTTCTTCAGAAAATTCTGAAAGAGAACGGATATAGTATTCCTGTGTATAATAAAACGCTTCAGGGTGGAGGAACTCTTTCCATGATGAAGCGAGCTGGTGTGGAGGACAGTGTCCTTCAGGATTATATTTCCCGTCATCAGCAGGGGGCAAACGGTGCTGCTCTTCCTGTTACAGAAACAGGAATCCGTGATTTTACAGAGGAAGAGCTTGTAAGGGATGATGTAAACAGTGTCCCGATTATTTTTATGGGATATTACGGCGGATGGAATCACGATCCGAATGAGCTTGCAGAACAGCAGGAACATATTTTGAAAACATTTTCCGGTCAGGACAAATTTCTTGTAGTTGGAACAAGACCTTTAGACGGAAGTGTGGATTCTGCATCTCTTGACGCAGCTTTAAGCGCAAAATGGGGAGAGCATTATATCAGTCTTGCCGCAGTAACTTCTTATCCGTCCGGCAGATATGAGGCGCAGGAAGCTATGGCGCAAGCAATATTTGCCAAACTGGAGGAATTAAAATATATTAGTAAATAATCGGGAAGTGTAAGATTGTGTTGCCGAAAAAGAGAAGCAGATATAGAAAAAGAAAAGCAGCGGTCCTTTTAACAGGGATAGCAGTTCTTGCAGTGGCGGCTGTATTTGCTGCAGGAATGTGGAAGAAGTATCAGAGGGGACTGGAAGGCAGAGAAGCGATTTCTTCCGGTGAGATAAAGGAAGAAAGAGGGGAAGCGGAGTTTGTATATAACGACCATTTAAGCAATTATCTTTTTATGGGTGTTGATACAGAAGGCGAGGCAGAAGATGCCACTGCCAGAAATGCAGGGCAGGCAGATGCTATTTTTCTTCTTTCCATGAATCGTGTAACTGGCGAAATTAACACAGTTTCCATTCCGCGAGATACAATGACAGAAATAGAGGCCTTTTCCGTTGGAGGAAAAAGTCTTGGTATGATGAAAAATCATATTAATCTTCAATATGCACAGGGAGATGGAAAGCATAAAAGCTGTGAGCTTATGAAAACGGCAGTTTCCAATCTTTTGGGTGGAATTCCCATTCAGGGGTACTGTTCTTTAAATATGGACGGCATTCCTGCTATGACAGAACTTGTGGGAAATGTGGAAATTACGGTTCTGGATGACAGCCTGTCAGAAGTAAATCCTGAATTTACAGAAGGCGCACGTGTTACTCTGACAAAGGATAATGTGGAGCAGTTTCTTCGTTACCGTGATATTCAGAAAGAGCAGAGTGCCCTTGTGCGCCAGGAAAGGCAGAAGACATTTCTGGAGGCGTATATGAAAAAAGCCCAGGAGCAGTATGAAGAGAATGCCTCTTTTATGACAAAGCTCTACGAGGGGCTGCTCCCATATATGGTTACAAATATGGGGAACGATGTATTTGTAAAGCTTCTTACTGCATCGGAAAAAAACGCCCCGTCTGTGACAACCCTTCCGGGAGAGGGAGAGCAGGGTGCGTATTATGATGAATATCATGTAGACGAGGCCGCTCTTGAGGAGCTGGTTCACCAGATTTTTTATAAAGAAGGTAATTAACAGAAATCTTGCAGAATATGTATGCAGATGTTTCTGGAAATTGCATGATACAAAGAGTATTAAAAAGGAGAGTGAAGGCAATGAGAAAAACAAAAAAGGTGATGGCAGGAATTATAACAGCAGCAATGCTCATGAGCCCGGCGGCTGTGTGGGCAGGACCAAGTATCACAGATAAGGTAACCGTAGTGGAAGACAGTGTTGGAAAGTATTTCGTAACAGATAAGATTGAGGAATCTGAAGTATTTAAGACGATTGTGGGAGAAAATAAGGAGCTGTCAGATCTTATTAAAGATATAAATGAGAGCAAAAAGGGAATGAAAGAGTTTAAAGAAGAACTGAATTCCATGATTGAGGCTCTGGAGGCAGAGGACAGCAATTTAACAGAAGAAGAAGTAAAAGAAATGAAAGAAACTCTGGAGAAGGTTTTAAAGGAAATCGAAGAGAAAAACCTTGATTTCTTAACTGGCTTCATGTCTCTGGAAAAAGAGGAAAATGCAGAAATCGAGAAAAATGAGGACGGCAATTACGATGTAAAAATCCAGATTCCGATTATTACAGAACAGATTAAAGACGTAAATATTCTGTACTATGAAAAAGAGAAAAAAATCTGGGATCTTATCGAGCCGGAAGAGGTAGATGTAGAGAAACAGACAATCGAGTTTGAAATTGAAGACTTTTCTCTAATCTCTGTTTTGGCAAACCTTGACGGGGATGAAAAACCGGCAGACGAAAAATAGGAAAGAGAAGCAGACGAATAATAAAAGGCAGGAAACCAGTACCCGGGAAGGTACTGGTTTTTTCAGATATGCATTCGGGGATGAAAGGACGAGATATGGAAACAGGTTATGTGGATGTGCATTGTCATATTTTGCCGGGAGTGGACGATGGAGCGGAGAATATGAGAGAAGCCCTTGCTATGCTGCGCATGGAGTACAGGCAGGGGGTGAGAACGGTTCTTCTCACGCCTCATTACAGGAAGGGTTTTTTTGAGACTCCCAGAGATGAGATTCAGGCACAGTTTGAGAAACTGAAAAAGATGGTTATTTCCGAAAGTATCGGTATAAGGCTTTATCTGGGCTGCGAGTTTGCCAGACAGAAAAATATGCTGTCTTTTCTGAAGAGTGAAAAGTTGTTTTGTATTGGAGATACCAGGTATGTTCTTCTTGAATTTTTGCCGGACGATTCACAGGATACGATATGGCAGTATTGTGAAGAGCTGATTCTTGGAGGGTATCAGCCAATTATAGCTCATGCAGAGAGATATAAGGCAATAAAAAATAAAGAATTACGCAGGAAACTTCTGGATCTGGGAGTCTATATTCAGGTGAATGCAGGCAGTATCATTGGACATAATGGGTGGAGCACAAAGAGATTATGTGCAAAATTATTAAAAGAAGGACAGGTGCATTTTGTGGGGAGTGATGCTCACCATACGACAGGGAGAGTACCATGTATTGGCGAGTGCGCTGATTATTTAAAGAAGAAAATCGGGGCAAAGGAAATGCAGCGTCTTCTTTCTTCCAATCCGGAAATCATGCTTAACGGAGGCTATGTCTAAAAATACTTGTATTATAACCTGCTTTTGAGTATAATGAATTCAGTGAAATCAGCCGGACGAGGACTTGTGAAAGGGAGAAATTATGCGTTTTTGGAGTGCTGTTAAAAAGAAGTTGAGAAAAATTATACCTGCGGACAGGGTTTATCTTGATAAGAAATTTAAAGAGAAGGATGTACAGGATAAGAAAATTCGGGAGCAGCAGGAAAAAGATTTTCAGGAAATAGATAAAAAAATACAGGAATTGGACAGAAAGCTTCAGCTTCTGGATAATAGTCTCAAGGCATCAGGAAAGAGTCAGGATAAGCTTTTTAAGGAAGCTCAGAAAAACAGAGAAGCAGGAGAGAAGGCTTCGGAGGAATTGAGACAATATGTGGAGCAGGAGTTCAGAAGACGGGATGACTGGGGAAAACGGGCGGCAGAAATCCGCCATCTTGCCGGAGAGCGTCCTGTGTGGGTTATTAAATGCCCGGCTCCGGAAGGACCGAAAAAAGTTCGATGGGGCGATTATGCTTACGCATTAAGTCTGAAACGGTATCTGGACAGGCTTGGAATTTATACAGTGATCGATATGAAAGAGGACTGGGACTGCGAGACAGAGGCAGATGTGGTTCTTGTGCTTCGCGGCTGTCATTTTTACAGACCGGACAGGAGAAATAAAAAATGCCTTTATATTATGTGGAATATCAGCCATCCGGATATGATTACAGAGGAAGAGTATGAGCTTTACGATGTAGTTTGTATCTGCTCCAGATATTACGCACAGAAAATGGCAGATAAGGTAAAGGTTCCTGTGATTCCCCTTTTGCAGTGTACAGACACAGAGCTCTTTTATCCGAAAGAGGAGCAGGAAGAAGTCTGCGAAAATGATTTTGTTTTCATCGGAAATACAAGAGGTATTGCAAGGCAGTGCGTACTGTGGGCGATTCAGGATAAACTTCCTCTGAAAATATGGGGGACAGGCTGGGTAACGATGTTCCCGGAACATAAGGATCTGATACAGAGCGGTTCGATTGAAAACAAGAAGATTCCGGATGTTTACCGGGCTTCCAAAGCAACTTTAAATGACCACTGGAAAGATATGTTGGATGACCAGTTTGTAAATAACCGTATTTTTGATGCGCTGGCGTGTGGGCTTCCTGTTATATCTGATTCATGCGAAGAATTGCGAAATATTTTTCCGGATGCAGTTCTTTATTATGAAACAAAAGAAGATTTTGACAGGTGTATCCGTACTCTTGAGACAGATTATGCCAGTGTGAAAGAAAAGGTGTTGGCTCAGTGGCCTCTTATAAAAGAAAAATATTCTTTTGAGGCGAGAGCGAGAGAATTGGTGGAAATAGCGGAAAAATATGGAAAGAAAGATAAGTAAAATACAATTTTTTCAGATGTTCATGCTGCTTCTGGTAACAGGAGCAGTATGTGTTCTTGTATATAAAGCGCAGATTCGGGAAAATCTTCACAGACCTCTGGAATATACTATGATGACAGAGCATAAGGACAGGGGAGAAATTGTGCTTTCCCGGGAAATGCCGGAAATTTCGGAGGTATTTACCTGCAAAACTCCGGAACTGAAAAAGATAAGTATAGAATGTGTCGGGAAAAATGTGGCTGCAGGCGCTATGCTTTCTATGGTTCTTGCGGACGGAGAAACAGGAGAAGTTTATTTTGAAGAAGAGAAGCCTGCAGGAGAAGTGTTAAATTCCAGAATCCAGAAAAAAGTGGAGATGGAATTAAAAGAGCCGTTAAAGGGTTCCGAGAACAAAAAACTGCGCCTTACATGGAAGCTTCAAAATGGAGATTCCACTGCTTTTCATATTACAGCGAATCAGAAAAATGTAATTGTGGATTCTTTTAACAACCAGAAGGGCGACGGTACAAATGTGATTTATTATCTTCATTATGGAGATAATACATGCCTGAAGGGGCTTTATGTCCTTTTATGTGCGGCGCTTCTTTTTTTTGAGGCGATGTGCTTTTATCTGATCGTTATGAGAGGGTTTTCGGTGGAACAGTTTTTTGTTCCGGCGGCTCTTGTTCTGGGTCTGATTTTTCAGTGTCTTTTTACAGTGGGCAGCGTACCGGACGAACAGACCCATCTGGACACGGCTTATAAGTTTTCCAATCGAATGCTTTTTGTGGAGGAGACAGAAAATCCATACACGATTTATAAGCGGGTCTGTGATGTGGAAATGAGCGATATGCTTACAAATGGTCTGGAAACAAATTCCCATTATCTTCTTATGACGGAAACATTTACGGAGCCGGAGAATACAGAGCTTATGGAAGTACCGTATCAGGATGCCTCCAGTCTCGTTCCGGGATTTGTATATATGCCGGCGGCAGCAGGGATCAGTCTGGGAAGGCTGCTGGGGCTTTCTGCTATGTTTACACTGCAGCTTGGCAGGATTTTTAATCTGCTTGCTTTTGTGCTTCTTTCCTGGGCTGCGATCCGGCTCATTCCTTTCGGGAAAAATCTTCTGGGAATGACGGCCCTTCTTCCCATTGCGCTTCAGCAGGGCGCATCCGCGTCTTATGATGCAGTTGTAAACGGCGGCTTTTTTGTTTTTATTGCTCTTTGCCTGCGAATGGGAAAAGAGGAGAGGACGAAAAAGTGGGAGTTTGTGCTTCTTGGGATATTTGCGTTGTTTACAGCGACCACAAAGGGAGGCGTTTATCTGCCGCTGCTTCTTCTTACTGTTTTTGTTTTCGGCAGAAATTCCGGAAAGAAAAATCAACAGGAAAAAACCAGAAAAATATCTGCAAAATGGATGATAACTGCAGGTGTACTGGCAGTGGTGCTTCTTGCTCTTTGTATTTATAAGTTTATGCCGGTGATGCAGAGCTTTCTGCAGACGGGAGATATGGCGGCAGATGGCAGCGGAATGTATACAATTCCTTATCTTCTCGCGCACCCGTTAAAGGTCGTGTATCTTTACTGGAACACGCTTATGAAGAGAGGGGATTTTTTCCTTCACAGTTTTCTGGGCGGAGCTCTTTCCTGGCTTGATTTTGAAATGAGCTGGCTTTTTGCGGTTGTATTTCTGGGCGGACTTCTTCTTGCTGCAAATATGGAGGAAGACCGTTTTGTGGGAAACAGAAAGCAGAAAATATGTATGGCAGCAGCCTGTGTGCTGTCTGCAGGACTGATTTTTCTGTCCATGCTTGTTGGATATACAAAGAATAATCTGAATTATATTCAGGGAATACAGGGAAGATATTTTCTTCCGCTGGCGCCTGCGTTTCTTCTTCTGGCAGGCAATAAAATGATACATGTTCAGAGGGAGCAGAGAGCTGCCATATGGATGACGGTTCTTGTGACAGAGATTTTGCTTGTGCTGCAGGCTGCGGCAATGACAGGGATGGTATAGGACAGAGATAAAGGAGAAAAAAGTTGAAAGTACTGATTATCATTCCGGCGTATAACGAGGCGGAATGTATAGAGACTGTGGTGGATAATCTGATTGAAAATTATCCCCAGTATGATTATGTGATTATTAATGACGGCTCTACAGACGATACGCGTAAGGTGTGTGCAAGAAGAAAGTTTAACTTTATGGATCTTCCTGTAAATACAGGACTTTCCGGAGCAATTAAAAGCGGAATGCGCTATGCCAATTATTATGGGTATGACCATGTTCTTCAGCTTGACGGGGACGGCCAGCATGATCCTGCTTTTATAGAGGATATGATAAAAGAGATGGAAAACACAGACTGTGATATTGTCATTGGTTCACGATTTAAAACAAAGAAAAAGCCATTGAATTCCCGTATGATAGGAAGCCAGATTCTGACAGCGGCAATCTGGGCTACTACAGGGGGAACATATATTGGAGACGTTACATCAGGAATGCGTCTTTTTAATAAAAAAATGATTAAGCGTTTTGGGTACGATATACATTACAGTCCGGAGCCGGATACCCTGGCGTATCTTTTGAATTGCGGAGTGAAGATCCGGGAGGTTCAGGTGGATATGAATGAGCGCCTGGCAGGCGTCAGCTATCTGAATTTTAAAAGCTCTGCCTGGTATATGATGAAAATGTTGTTTTCTATTGTGCTGTTTCAGTGGTTTCGAAAGAGAGTAAAGGAGTAAGAGATGTCAGATATAATGCGTATCCTTCTTTTTTTTGCATCGATTGCAACAGGGGGATGGATTCTCTATAAAATCCGAAGATTTCAGGTGAAAATGCAGGATGCCATTTTCTGGGTTGTTTTTGCAGTGATTCTTTTTATCCTGGGAGTTTTCCCCGGAGCCTGCTACTGGCTTACAGAGAAGCTGGGAATTATTTCCCCGGCAAATTTTGTATTTCTTGTGGTGATTTTTCTTTTGCTGGAAAAAGTATTTACGCTTTCCATTATCGTGTCTCAGTTAGAAGAAAAAATCTCGGTTCTTTCTGCGGAAATTGCTCTTCGCACCAGTGATTCCAAGAAAAGGCTGGAAAAATTGGAGGAAAAAGAGGAAAAGAAAGAGGCGAAGGAGGAAACAGATGTACAGTAGAGATTCTCATACCTTTGTAATCTGCGCTTACGGAAACAGCCCCTATCTTGAGGACTGCATTCAGTCTCTTCTTTCTCAGACAGTGCGCACAAAGATTGTGATGTCTGCGTCAGAACCGGAGATTTCCGTAATTTCTCTGGCAGAAAAGTATCAGATTCCTCTTTTTGTGAATAAAGGGGAAAAAGGGATTGCGGGAGACTGGAATTTTGCGCTTTCCTGCGCAGAGACGCCTCTTGTGACGCTGGCACATCAGGACGACCGATATTATAAAACTTATGCAGAGGACGTACTGGCAGCTTTGAATACCTGCTGTCGTCCTCTGCTTGCTTTTACAGATTATAATGAGCTCAGAGAAGGATGCACAGTGCAGAATAATCGTCTTCTTAAAATAAAACGCCTTATGCTTTCTCCTTTGAGAATCCGATTTTTGCAGAAGAGCCGTTTTGTCCGAAGGAGGATTCTTTCGTTTGGAAATCCAATCTGCTGTCCTTCCGTGACTTTTGTGAGGGAAAATCTTCCGGGATTTTCTTTCCGGAATAATATGGACAGCAATATTGACTGGCAGGCCTGGGAGGAGCTTTCCAAAAGAAAAGGGGAGTTTGTCTATATTCCGGTTTCTTCTATGGAACACAGGATACACCCGGATTCTGCCACAAGCAGCGTTTTAAAAGAAGACAGAAGAAAGGCGGAGGATATGGCAGTTCTGGAGAAATTCTGGGGAAGGCGCATGGCGGCTTTTGTGGAGCATTTTTACAGTAACAGTGAAAAATCCAATAAGCTTTCCGGGAAGGAAAGCAGGAAAAGACAGTAAGGAGAGAGAAGATGCCGGAAGTATCGGTGATTATTCCTGTATATAATAATGAAAGATATATAGAAGAGTGCGTGCGCTCTGTACAAAACCAGACATTTGCAGACCTGGAAATGATTGTGATAAACGATGGAAGTACAGATGGAAGCGGGGAAATTCTGGAGAGGATTTTAAGGGAAGATAAGAGGATTCGTCTTTTTCATCAGGAAAATAAAGGGGCCGGGGCAGCGAGAAATAAAGGTCTTGATATGGCTGAGGGCAGATACCTTATCTTTGTGGACGGAGACGACTGGATTGCGCCGGATTATATTGAGAAATTGTATACGGCCGCCGAAGAGCGGGGAAGTGAGATGGTAATCTGTGGTTTTACCTGCGTTACGGAGACGGGAGAAGTCCTGCGCGAGATTTATCCGAAAGAATACCGCCGTTTCGAGGGAGAAGAGTGTGTTTTCCAGATTTCTGCGGTGTGTTCTCATTTTTACAGAAAGAGTCTGTGGGACAGGTATGGTGTGCGTTTTTCAGCAAAGGAGAGAGGGGAGGACATGCCCGTTTCCTTGTTTTTCGGTGCTGTATGTGATAAAATAAGTACAATTATATCCTGCGGTTATATGTACAGACAGCATTCCGGCTCGGCGATGCATAACTTCCGGGGATTGAGACAGTTTTCCCTTCCTTTGAAATCTCTTGAAGAAACAATTCAGAAAATAGAAAAAACAGGCGTTTCGAATAGTCCGGAGTTTTATGAGCTGTTTGTTTTACGGATTTTGTCTACCTGTTTTTTTCAGCTTGCACCGGGAGCATCAAGAGAGAGAACAAAGGAACTGGCAGATTATATTACAAGGATTCTTCACACATATTTTCCAGATTATAGTAAAAATCCAAAGGCAGGACTTTTTAAGGGAGCGGAAGTACCTTTTGTACAGAGGGCTGCTGTGAAGGTTCTGATTTTTCTTGTAAGGACAGGAGGAATCCGTTTTGCTGCTTGTTTGATGGGACGGAAGGAATGATGGGAGAAACCGGTATGGATACAGTGAGTTTTGTGATTCTTCACTATAAGGACAGGGCAATTACAGATAAGTGCATACAGTCGATTCTGAAGCTGGAAAATCAGGAACAGATTCAGATTGTGATTGTAGATAACGATATACATAAAGATAAAAATTCCAGGAAGGAGCTTGCAGATTTTTATAAGGGAAATTCCAGGATTCATGTACTGCCTGTGTATGAAAACGGCGGGTTTTCCCATGCAAATAATAAGGGATATGCATATGCGAGAGAGCAGCTTCAATCTTCCTGGATTATAGCGGCGAACAATGATATTACATTTGAGCAGAAGGATTTTATAAAGAGACTTGAGAAAAGCAGGCAAAAACATCCCTGCCATGTAATGGGACCGGATATTGTGCGTCTCTGTGACGGGATTCATCAAAACCCTATGGATACAAGGCTTCGCACAGAAAAAGAGGCTGCGTACACAGTTCGTATGAATCATCTGGCGCTTACGCTTTATCCTTTTTCTTTTCCGCTTGTGTCAAAAATGCTTGCGGAGGGAAGTCAGGAGCAGGACGCAGATTTTTATGGCAGCATGCAGGAAGATATTATTCCCTGCGGAGCGTGTCTTATTTTTACACCGGATTTTGTAAAGAGCGAAAGCCTTGCTTTTACACCGGAAACACAGTTTTTTTATGAAGAATATATTTTGGCTTACCGCTGCCGGAAAAAAGGCTTTTCCATATTGTATGAGCCGTCTGTAAAAGTCATTCATGACAGTGCGGCAGCTACAAAAGCCACATATAAGGACAGGAAAAAGCGTCTGCGTTTTATGATGGAGCAGACAGAAAAAGCGGCAAAGATTTATCTTGAAATGATACTGGAGGACGGGAAATGCACGGAAAAACAAAAAAAATAGACGGAGGTTTTCTGCTGCAGTTTGCAGCGGACGATTTCCGAAATAAATATGCAGGCTCTATCATGGGCGTTACATGGGCATTTGTACAGCCTCTTATGACGATTGTAATTTACTGGTTTATTTTTCAGGTGGGATTTCACTCTCAGCCTGTTGCAGATTATCCTTTTATTTTATGGCTTGTTTCCGGAATTATCCCCTGGTTTTTTATAAGCGAAGGAATTGTCGGGGCAACGCCTGCTCTTGCAGAATACAGTTATCTTGTAAAAAAGGTGGTTTTTCCTATAGAAATTCTGCCGCTTACAAAGATTCTGTCCTGTTTTTTTGTGCAGATATTTCTTGTAGTATTTACCATACTGTTTTTCTGCGGCTTCGGATATTATCCGGATTTATATTACCTGCAGCTTCCTTATTATATGCTGTATATGATTCTTCTTCTTGTGGGAGTGAGCTATATTGCGGCTGCTCTTTACCCGTTTTTCCGGGATTTGCTGCAGATCGTAAATATTTGTATGCAGGTTCTCTTCTGGCTTACCCCGATTGTGTGGGATTTTAATATCATGGGAGAGGCAGTGCAGAAAATTCTTAAGTTAAACCCTGTTTATTACGTTGTGCAGGGGTACAGGGACGCTTTTGTCTATAAGGAGTTTTTCTGGGAAAACTGGCAGGCAGGACTTTATTACTGGGCTGCCGCATTGATTCTTCTCCTTCTTGGAAGAGTGATTTTCCGGAAAATGCAGGCACATTTTGCAGACGTACTTTAAGAGGTGAGACATGACGGATACGATGATTGAAATAACCGGTTTAAAAAAAGAATACAGACTTTATGATACGCCCGTCAGCCGGGTGCGGGAAGTTTTTTCTATTACAGGGAAAAAATACAGCCGGCAGTTTCTTGCTCTTGACGGCATTCACATGGATGTGAGAAAGGGAGAGACTGTGGGGATTATCGGTACAAACGGAGCCGGAAAGTCCACCCTTCTTAAGATTATAACAGGCGTGCTTTCCCCCACGGAGGGCAGTGTTACAGTAAACGGAAAAATAGCGGCGCTTCTGGAGCTGGGTGCTGGCTTTAACCAGGAATATACAGGTCTTCAGAATATTTATTTAAACGGCAGGATTATGGGCTATACAAAAAAACAGATGGACGAGAGGGTGCAGAGCATTATCGACTTTGCGGAAATCGGTGATTTTATCCATCAGCCTGTAAAAACATATTCAAGCGGTATGTTTGCAAGACTTGCTTTTGCAGTTGCTATTAATGTGGAGCCGGATATTCTGATTGTAGACGAGGCATTAAGTGTAGGTGACCTTTTCTTCCAGAATAAGTGTTTCCGAAAATTTGAGGAGCTGAAAAAAAAGGGAGTTACCATTCTTTTTGTTTCTCACGATATAGCAAGTATCCGCCAGATGTGTTCCAGGGTTCTGTGGATCGACCACGGAAAACAGAAAAAGTTTGATAAATGCGATCTTGTCTGTGATCTGTATATGGACGAGAAGAGAAAGGCAATGAATATGGGCGTTTCCGCAGGCGCTTCTGACGAGGTGATTGCGGCGGAAATAAGCGGAGACGGTGCTGTTTTTCCGGAAGTGCATTACAAGAGCAGCAAGCTTCAGTCAGAGAGCTTCCGCTTCCTGAGCGTTTTTATTAAAGATAAGAATGGAAATATGACAACGGATCTTCAGGTGGAGCACGAATATGAAGTGCATATGGCAGTGGAATTTCAGGAAGATATGAACAACCTGATTGCAGGTTTTGTTTTTGAAAACAACAAAGGTCTTCCCCTTTACGACATGAATAACTACATCAACCAGCAGCAGACTTTCTGTGGAAAAAAGGGAAAGGTTTCGGAAATTGTATTTCACTGTACGCTGCCCCGGCTTATGAGAGGGACTTATGTAGTAAGTGCTGCTCTGGCACAGGGAACGCAGAATCAGAATATTATGCTGACATGGCTTCACGGAGTTCTGGAAGTTACCATACACAACGAAGGATATAATTCTTCTTATATAGAAATACCGGGAACAATAAAGATTCATGAGTATGAGAGAGACATGGTTCAAATCAGAGGATAAGGAGAGAATGATGAGCGCAGAATATACAGGAGAACGTTTTCTTCCAAAAGACTGCAAGGGAGAAATGGAAATTGAACATTATCAGAGATACCGATTTGCAGCCGCGTTTGTAAAAGGAAAAAAGGTTCTGGACGCAGCCTGCGGGGAAGGGTATGGAAGCCATATTCTTTCAGAGAAGGCAAAAGAGGTAACAGGACTTGACATCAGTGCGGAGACAGTGGAAAATGCCAATAAAAAATATGGGAAAGACAATCTTTCTTTTCGTGCGGGAAGTGTGGAAAGCCTTCCTTTTGAAGATGACTCCTTCGATGTTGTGATTTCTTATGAGACGATTGAGCATGTGACAGGAGAAGTACAGGAAAGTTTCCTGAAGGAAATACGCCGCGTATTAAAACCGGACGGCTTTCTTATTATGTCTACCCCCAATAAGGCGGTGTACACAGACCTTGTAAAAGGGGAAAATGCCTTCCATGTAAAAGAGTTTTATGTGGACGAGTTTGATGAATTTCTTGGAAGCTGCTTTAAGTACAGAACCGTGTACTGCCAGTATCCGGAGGTGGGATATTTTCTCGCTCCTGCCGGAGAGGAAAACCAGGTTTCAAGGGGTGTATATAATAAGGAAGGAAAGCAGCCAAAAGACAGCCGTTATGTGATTACCATTTGTTCTGATACAGAGAAAGATTTCGCACAGGACACAGAAGAGCTGACTGCTTTTGATGACAGTATGTATTACGAGCTGAACCGGATCGCTCATGAAAAAGAGCGTCAGATTTTAAGTTTAAAGGCAGAGGCGGAGGCTTATGCAGCCCAGTTGGAGGAAAATATCCGGGCGCAGCAGGAATATATTAAAAAGCTGGAACATAATCTTGATGTTTTAAAAGAAAAGAGAAATCCCCTGAGAAAGCTGCTGAAACGCAGATAAGCGTTTTAGGGCGGAGCATGAGAGAAAGAGAAGATGAAAATGGACATTATATACGTATCTTATAATTCGGAAAAATGGATTGAGAGATGCTTCGGTTCTGTTTTGAAATCGGAGTATGATTTAAAAAAAGTAAATATTTATGTAGTGGACAACCACTCTTCAGACCATACTCTGGAAAAATTAAAGAAAATAAAGCCGGAAATGGAAGAACAGGTGGGAAGCTTCCAGGTTATGGAATCGCAGGAAAATCTTGGCTTTGGAAGGGGAAATAATCTGGGTTTTTCAAAAGGAAATTCAGAGCTTGTCTGCTTTTTTAATATTGATACAGAGCTTCTTCCGGATACACTGAAAGAACTGGAAGAGGCAGTCGATGCTTCCGATGAAAAAACAGCAATGTGGGAGCTTCGTCAGTTTCCGTATGAGCATCCGAAGAATTACAATCCTCTTACAGGAGAAACCACATGGAGCAGCGGCGCTGCCTTTGCTATGAAAAGAGAGATTTATGAAAAGCTTGGTGGTTTTGATGAAAAAATTTTCATGTATGCGGAGGATGTGGACCTGAGCTGGCGGCTTCGTTCCTTCGGCTATAAAATCCGTTATGTGCCGAAATCTGTGATTATGCATTATTCTTACGAAGAAGCAGGGGAAATCAAGCCAAACCAGCATGTGTACGGAGTGATCAATAACATGATGCTTCGTTATCGCTTCGGAGGCTTGAAGGATATATTGAAAGGCCATTTGAAATTCTGGTTTCTCATGGTCACACCGGAGGCGTTTCCAGGTTCTAAAAAAATGCTTCGCAGGGAGTATTGGCGCCATTTTGGGAAAATCCCGCATTTCTATTCCAGAAAAACACGGGGAAAAGATGTCGCTTTTCAGCCGGAGTTTTTAAACTGGGATTATTCTATAAACAGAGAGGGCGGCTTTTATTTTAATGAGTTTCCAAAGGAGACACCAAAGGTATCCATAATCGTACGTACCTGCGGCAGGCCTTCTGTTCTTCGCGAGACACTTGTCAGCCTTCGAAACCAGACGTACCCTAATATAGAAGTTGTGGTAGTGGAAGACGGAGAAAATGTATCTGAAAAAATGCTCCGTGAGGAGTTTGGAGACTTAAATATTGTATATAGGGCAACCGGGAAAAAGGCAGGCAGGTCAAAAGCCGGAAATCTTGCCATGTCTGCTGCAACAGGAAAGTATTTGAACTTTCTGGATGACGATGACTTATTTTATGCAGACCATGTGGAAGTGCTCGTGACAAATCTTCTGAAAACAGAAAACAGAGCGGCATATAGTTTTGCATTTGAAACGCCTGTGGAAGTCCGGTCAAAGGAACCTTATATTTACGAGGTAAAAGGTTTGAATGCCACACACACTCAGGAATTTGACAAGGTAAAGCTCTGTCACCATAATTACATTCCCATTCAGGCGATTATGTTTGAAAAAAGCCTGTTCGAGGAATTTGGAGGCCTTGATGAGACACTGGATGCTTTGGAAGACTGGGATTTGTGGGTGAGATATTCTCTTCACACAGACTTTACCTGCGTGAAAAAGACAACCTCCCTGTATCGTGTTCCACACGACAGAAAAATGAATTCCGAAAGACAGAAAGCGCTCGATGAAGCGCTGGCTGTTGTGCGGAATAAACATAAGACGTATATTCAGACCGTGAGTGTTTACGATATAGCAATGATGTATGAAAAAAGGAGTATCTTACCGCCGAGGTAGGGCTGCAGATGTATCATTACAACACGGCACAACGGAGGGGAGTAATAAGACTCCCCTTTTTGTGTTGCATAATCAACGCTTTTTTAGTAAGAGATTATATATTAAAAAATGAACCATTTTACATTTGCTTTCTCATTTTTGTTCTGCTACAATTTTATGATAAGGAGGTCTGTTCAGAACATTATTTACAAAAGATAACCTGCTTCTTGCAGTATCAATACAAAAGCCGACATTTTCGCAGCACATAAGATGAGCATACTTAAGAAATAATAAGGAGGTGCATTTGTAGTTGCCGCACGGGCAATTACAAATCTTATGGGAAATACGAAACATGAAGATGCAATCATGAAAATGGGCTTTGATTATTTTCGTGACAATATTGTAAAAATGCTGGGAATTGATTATGAATTTCTGGAATCCGCTCCAACAGAGCTGGTGGATTTAAAAATCTATTCTCTGTACATGGATTTCACTTTTCTTACGACTCAAGGTTTCTATGTACATTTTGAGTTCCAGACTACAGATGATAAAATCATCGCGGATCTTCGAAGATTCCGGGCTTATGAGGCGCTTTGTTCCCATAATAAAGGGAAAAACGTAATTACTTATGTGATTTACTCCGGAGGCATCAAAAATGTTCAGACTCAGTTGGACTGTGGGGCAAGTACTTATCGGGTCATTCCAATCTATCTGACAGAGAAAGATGCAGATAAAGTTTTTGCGCGGCTGCAGGAGAAACAGGAAAAAGGAGAACCTTTCACAGAAGAAGACTTTGCAGAACTTTCTCTCACACCGCTGATGTCTGGAAGTCTCAGCCGAAAAGACACAATTAAAAAAGGAATTTTGGTTGTGAAACAGGATAAAACCGACACATCAGAAAAAGTAACTGCCATGCTCTATACCCTGGCAGAAAAATTTTTAACCGGCGCAGAGCTGGAAGAAATTAAGGAGGCGGTTTGAATGACACGACTTGGTGAAATGATTATGGAAGATGGCCGTAAAGAAGGTTTGGAAACTGGCCGCAGAAAAATTGTCCTGAATATGCTTTCCAAAAAACAATTTTCATACGAACAAATTGCTGAATTAGTGGATATTTCCACAGAAAAAGTTAAAGAAATCGAGCGTGAGGCGCTTGTAGAGAATTAATCTTTCGAATTATACGAAGCAGCAGAGGGAGCGAATGAAGCTCCCTCTTGTTGTGTTGACATATTAAAAGATACCCAGCCATTAAAATGGGCTATCCTTCTTATAGCGATGTTGGTGAAGTGTTGTATAAAAAAGAAAAAACATATGAAATCCGTTGACATAAATAATTATAGTTGCTACGATGAAATTACATATCCGAGAGAACTATTCTTGGCCGTTCGGCTCTAAATCCCCATATGAAGTAAGCGCAAAATATTGCTACGCTGCCCATGAATCACGCTTGCACCAAAATGATA
>UQJE01000010.1 GCA_900541345.1 uncultured Blautia sp. | reverse complement strand
TTTCTTTTAAAATTAATTGTTAATCAGTTTATCTTCACCGTTCCAGCTGTACAGTTTACGGATTTCCTCACCAACGATTTCAGACGGATGCTCGGAAGCAAGCTTTCTCATGGCTTTGAAATGAACCTGGCTGCCTGCTGAGGACATATCCAGAAGGAAGTCTTTTGCAAATGTACCGTCCTGAATATCGGACAGGATTTTCTTCATGGCTTTCTTTGTGTCTTCTGTGATAATCTTCGGCCCTGTGATATAATCGCCGTATTCTGCTGTATTGGAGATAGAATATCTCATTCCTGCAAAACCAGACTGATAAATCAGGTCTACAATCAGTTTCATCTCATGGATACATTCAAAGTATGCGTTTCTTGGGTCATATCCTGCTTCAACAAGAGTCTCAAAACCAGCCTGCATAAGCGCACACACACCTCCACAGAGAACTGCCTGCTCGCCAAAAAGGTCTGTCTCTGTCTCTGTACGGAATGTTGTTTCCAGAACACCAGCTCGTGCTCCTCCAATGGCAAGTGCATATGCAAGGGCTGTATCAAGTGCTTTTCCTGTTGCATCCTGCTCTACTGCAACGAGACACGGCACGCCTTTTCCATCCTGGTATTCACTTCTTACAGTATGTCCCGGTCCTTTTGGGGCAATCATAGTAACGTCTACATTCTTCGGAGGTACGATGCAGCCAAAATGGATGTTGAAGCCGTGAGCAAACATCAGCATATTTCCTTCTTCCAGGTTTGGTTCGATGTCTTTTTTGTAAAGAGCAGCCTGTTTTTCGTCATTAATAAGAATCATGATAATATCCGCTTTTTTTGCTGCCTCTGCCGCTGTATATACTTCAAATCCCTGTTCTTCTGCTTTTTTCCAGGATTTGCTTCCCTCGTAAAGACCGATAATCACATTACAACCGGATTCTTTTGCATTAAGAGCATGTGCATGTCCCTGGCTTCCGTATCCGATTACTGCGATGGTCTTTCCATCTAATAAGCTTAAATTACAATCTTCCTGATAAAAAATTCTGTTTGCCATTTTTCTCTTCCTCCTATAATGTCATTATGTATATGTATTTTCTAATTAAAGAAAACGTACATCTTTTGCCCCTCTTGAAAGCCCTGTCACACCGGTTCTTGCAAGTTCAAGAATTTCATAAGATCCCATAAGGTCAATAAAGGCTTCCAGTTTGCTCTTTGTGCCTGTCATTTCAACCACAAGGGAATCCTTGCTTACATCAACTACCTTTGCCCGGAAAATATCCGCAATGGAAATGATTCCCTGACGCTGTTCTGCTCTGGCAGCAACTTTTACCAATACAAGCTCGCGACTCACGCTGTCCTCTGGCTCCAGCACTTTAATATCGCGCACATCTACAAGCTTGGCAAGCTGCTTTGTAATCTGCTCCAGAATCATTTCATCGCCGCTGCACACAACTGTCATACGGGAAAAACGTTCATCTGCAGTCACACCAACCGTAAGGCTGTCAATGTTGTACCCGCGCCGGCTGAAAAGTCCGGAAATTCGGCTCAAAACACCTGCTGTATTATCTACCAGCAGAGATAAAATTCTTTTCTGCATACTCCACCCGCTTTCAATACTTTAAACTTATAAATTATTATATGTTTATCATTATAGCAAGTTAAATGATTTTGTCAATAAAAAAATAAGACGCATTGTAATTAAAATACAATGCGTCTGTCTGCAATCCTTGAGAGAAGGGGTTCGCTGTGGGAAACGACGAGAAGTCCAATTTCCCTCTCCTTCACTTCTTTTAAAAGAAAATTCCAGATCTGACTCTGAGTGATCAGATCAAGCATGGTGCTGATTTCGTCTGCAATCAAAAATTTTGTATCTTTCCCCAAAGCTCTGGCAATACAGAACCTCTGCAGCTCTCCGCCGGAAAGTTCCTGCGGATACCGCTTCTTCCAGTCTTTTTCTATACCAAGCTCCCTTATGATCCTCTCATCTACGTCTTTTCCGTCTGCCAGAGTATCTCCAAGGCGCAGCTTTGGATTGACTGCCCTCTCCGGATGCTGCCATATCATCTGCACCGGACAGTATCCTTTTGAAGGAAGAGGCTTTCCATCAAGCAGCACCTCTCCTTCAAGAGGCTTTAAATATCCTGCAAGGACTTTACAGAGCGTTGTTTTTCCAAATCCACTGGGACCTAAAATCGCCACTCTTTCGTGATTTTCTACCTGTAAGTTTACATTGGAAAAAACTGCTCCCTCCTTCTGATCATAGGAAAATGTAAGATTTCTGCCTTCCAGTATCATGCTTTTCCTCCTGTTCTCTCATGATGATGCTGCTCCACTGCCAAAGGCTCTCCCGAAAAACGAACGCAGCGCACAGTTCCGCATCCCACCCTCTGCATGGGTATTTCTCCCTGGCACGCTTCTGTATACATGCTGCATCTTGGTCCAAATGGGCAGCCTTTCGGCATATCTTTTACATAAGGCTGCACACCCGGAAGCGGCTGAAAGCCATTCTGAGGAAGCGCTCTCCACAAAGCTTTTGTATAGGGGTGACGAAGAGTTTCTTCTGAAGCAAAATCAGATACAGGCGCTTCTTCCACTGTTGTTCCCGCATAAAACACAGCAATCCTGTCTGCCACCTCAAGTGCCAGTTCAATATCATGGGTGATGAGAAGCACTCCCTTTCCCTCATCTGCAAAATTCCGAAAATCTTCCATTGATTTTTTCGCAAGGGCAAGATCCATTCCGGGAGTCGGCTCATCTGCAATAATAAGCTCTGGATCTCCCATAAGGGCTGATGTTAAAAGCACACGCCGGGTCATTCCGCCGGAGCATTCAAAAGGATACTTTGTATCCACCTCTTCTCCAAGCCCGTACCGTTTAAAAAGGCCTCTCTGCTTCCGTTTCTTCTCTTCTCCTTTTCCACCCTGTACCTGTTTTCCCACAGTCATAAGCGGATCCAGATAAGTGGTACTCTGAGGAACAAAGGCGATTTTATTTCCCCGGAGAGCACAGATACGTTCCTCTGTCAAAAGCTCTCCATCGTAATACATATTTCCCGTTACCTTTGCGTTGTAAGGAAGAAGCCCTAAAATAGCGTGTGCCAGAAGGCTTTTTCCGGAACCGCTGGAACCTACCACTGCCACAATTTCTCCCTCATGGACGGAGACGGACAGCTTTGAAATCACGGGAAGCTCTATTTTTCTGCTGCTTCTTTCGTTCTCATACTGGGAAAAAGAAAGGGACAGCTCTTCAATTTCCAATATATGTCGTCTGTTTGTACAACTCATAATTTCTCCTTATTCGTGTGCGCTGCCCGGGTCTAAAATCCTGCGAAGAGCGCTTCCTCCTCTGTCGAAAAGAACCACAGTAAGAACAAGCATAATTCCCGGAAAAACTGCCAGCCACCATTTTCCTGTGATGAGATATTTCATACTTTCTGACAAAATAATACCGATAGCCGGCTGTTCTGCCGAAAGTCCGAATCCAAGAAATGTAATACTTGACTCATGGAGAATGGCATGAGGAAACAAAAGCACCAGTCCTACAAGAAACTGCGGCAGAAGATGGGGCAGCATATGTTTTTTTGCAATCGCAAATTTACTATGCCCAAGCTTTTCCGCAATAAGAATGTATTCGCTCTGGCGAAGCTGCATCACCTCTCCTCTTATCAGTCTTGCAAGAGAAGTCCAGTGGGTGAGGGCAACGCCTATGATTACTCCCTTTAATCCTTTTCCGCAGGCATAGGAAATGAGAATGAGAAGAAGGATATGGGGGATTCCCATCACCATATCAATAAAAAAGGAAATGACAGAATCTGCCTTTTTCCCAAGTGTTGCAGCTGCTGTTCCAAGAAGAAGCGCCATCAAAGCGCTCACTCCCGCCGCTGTGATGCCGATTAAAATACTGGCAGAAAGCCCGGTAAGCGTTCTGTAAAACATATTTCTTCCAAGCCAGTCTGTTCCAAAAGGATAGGTAAGGCAGGGAGGGATGTTTTTTCTGGAAAAATCTGTTACCATTGCCGCATCTCTTAAAAAGACGCCGGATACTGCTACTGCCGCAAGAAACAGGACAGAAAAAATAAGAAGAGCCTTAGCTTTCTGTCTCTGATTATATTTTCTTCTCATCGCGCGCCTCCCTTCCGAATCCTCGGATCTACCGTTCCATAAAGAAGGTTCGCAATAAAGCTGCCTAAAAATACAATTGCCGCCGTGATAAGGGTAATTCCCATTAAAAGAGGCACATCGCTTCCGGTTCCCGCAGACACAGCCGCCTGCCCGAGTCCCGGATAAGAAAATACCTGTTCCACTAATACAGAACCACCTATGATTTCGCTGATAGAAGCAAACTGCAGTGTCATGGCAGGAAGAAGGACATTTCGAAGACCATGATGGCGCACAATGCTCCAGATGCTTTCTCCCCTTGCTCTTGCAAACAGCACATAATCGCTTTCCATAATGTCAATCATTTTTTCTCTTGTATGAAGAGCAATATTGGAAATGCCGGTAATGCTCAAGGTAAGAGCAGGCAAAACAGCATGACGCACACGGTCGAGAAATGTAACACCGCTTGCCTCCACACCAATGGGAACACTTAAACCAATGGGAAGCACACGGAGCCATACCCCAAATACAATCAGAAGGAGAAGGGCAAGCCAAAATGCCGGTGTGCTTGCAATTACAAGAGAATATCCCTTAATTGCCTTATCTATAGGCTTTCCTTTAAATACGCCTGCCAGAACTCCCAGAAGAAAGCCCAAAAGCCCGGATGTAATCCAGGCGAGTCCCATGAGAAACAGGGAATTTCCAAGCTTTACTGCAATAACCTTTGCAACCGGCTGACGGTATACAAGGGAAGTCCCCATATCTCCTTTTATAAAATCCTTTGCCCAGTTCAGGTATCTCTGAACCGGAGGGGTATCCACACCCCAGTAAGAACGAAGTTTTTCTTTCTGCGCCTCGCTCATACTGCCCAGGGCAGCCTGCCCCACATTGGCCTGCAAAGGGTCAATGGGGGAGGCGGAAACAAGGGCAAATGTAACAATGCTGACTGCAAAAAGAAGTAAAATCATTCTTACAAAATTCTTTATCAATGATGTCACATTCTTTTTAATCAAAATCTTACTCCCATTCCCATTCATCAATATTATTTACAATAGACCAGCCATGTCCATGAGGATGGATTTTCTGCTCCGCTACTGTAAGACCATCGCGAACGAAATAGAGATGATCCACATTACAAAGCCAGATCCACGGAATATCACCGTCCTGTGTGATACCGGTTGTACCATCCCACTGTGCTTTTTTCCAGAGATCATAAGATTCTTCCAGATTGTCACTTTCCAGCGCTTCGTCCATATATTTGTCTACTGTCTCGTTTGCATAAGGAGAATACTGAGCAAGTCCTGTGTTCTCCATAGAATGATAAATGTTGTAAAGTTCCATTGGAGTATGTGCACCCCAACCCCACATAAGTGGTTCAGACTGTGCACGGTCATATGCAGTATCCCAGCCTACACCTTCTGTTTTCACATCGATTCCGAGCTCACGAAGCTGATTTGCCGTATCCTCTGCAAGCGCCTGACGAACAGAATCTCCATTATTGAACATAAGGGTCAGCTCTGCCTTTTCTCCATCTTTTTCACGGATGCCGTCTTTTCCCTCTGTCCAGCCTGCCTCGTCCATAAGAGCTTTTGCCCCCTCCAGATCGTATTCTGTCACTGCCTCATCATTATACCACGGCATTTTATCACATACACTGTATGCAACCGTTCCGTAACCATTCAGCACATTATCGATCATTTCTTCTCTGTCGATGGCAAGATTAATGGCACGACGCACATTCACATCAGAAGTCAGGGAATTTCCGTAAACAATTCCATCTTTTTCTTCCGGCTCTGTTGCGGGAAGGTTAAATCCTCTGTTGTCAACTGTATCTACACGCATCAGGTTATATCCTTCGATTTCCTGGTCACTGTAGGAAGCTGCCGTATGTGCCACATCTGCCTGTCCTGCCATAGCCGCTGCAAGGGCTGCGTCCTCTTCCATAAAAAGAACGGTAAGCTTTTTAATCTTTGGCTCCTCTCCGTAATAATCCGGATTCGCCTCAAAAATTACCTGCTGCCCCTTATCCCACTGTTTCATAATGTAACGTCCGGAACCGATAGGATTCTGTCCGTATGTATCACTGTAAGCGTGCTCCGGTACGATTCCCACGATCGCCATTGTATACGGCCAGATGGAATACGGCTCGTTCATGTGAAATTCTACAGTTGTATCATCTACTGCAACGGCTTCTTTTAACATGGTAAAATCGTTAACTGTACTTTCATCTCTGCAGGTATTATATGTAAAAGCAACATCCTGTGCAGTAAGCGGCTCTCCGTCTGTAAATTTTACATCGTCACGGATTTTTACTGTCCATGTCAACTTATCTTCACTGCAGGAATATTCGGTTGCCAGGTCGTTCTCAATTTTCAGATCCTTTGTTGTGCGCACGAGAGTACTCTGAATAAGCGGCTCATGTACGTGTTCTCCAGCTCCCCATCCATATGCCGGGTCAAATCCGGATTCCGGCTCTGATGTAGTTGGCATAGTAACAACGACAGAGGAATCCTCTGCTCCAGCCTGCACTCTTGCAGAAGGCATAATGAGCAAAGATGCTGCCAGGGCCAGAGCACTGATAAAACCTGTAATTTTTTTTAACTTCATTTGTAACGTCCTCCTTCTTTTAACTTTCTTCATTATAAAGGGGAAAAATCCCCCCTACAAGCCCGTAGGGGGGTTATTTTTTCAAAAAAACAGAATTTTTTATAAATTTTTTCATATCAGATACTTGCTTCTAAGCTCGTCCTGGGCTTTTGGCGTTAAATATAAGCCTTTCTTTAAAAACTGCTCTACGGAACCATAATTTTTCTCCAAAACAGCAAATGCCCTGTCAAGCCACTGCTGCTCTGTGGTAAAAAATACCTCTGCATTTTCTGCTTCCCGTTTTCCTGTATTCAGGCAGCTTTCCAGGAAACGCATGGTATAAATCTTCTCTTTTTCCAGGCAGCTGTCTGTTCTCCGATAATCTTCCCGGATTTCATTTCCGGAAACGCCAAGCGCACAGAGAAGAATTGCCGTGGCAATGCCCGTCAGATCTTTTCCTGTGCTGCAGTGCCACAGGACAGCGCCGTTTTCATGGTGGAGAAGAACGTCTATAAAACGGGCATACTGTTTCACAGAATACTGGTCATTTAAAATTTCCTCATATATTTTTTCCATGAATTTTCCCGGATCTTTCTGATTTTTCAAAAACTCCCGATCCATATCCCGAACATGTGTAATGCCAGGATGCGGTTCGTCCAGAACAGGAATACGGTAATACTCCACTCCCGGTAAAATAGTATCCGGACGTTCCTTTGCCTCTGCCTCTGTCCGAAGATCGATTACCGTAGTCAGACGGTATTCCTCACAAAGTGCCTTCTGATCTGCCAGAGAAAGATGATACAGATCCCCGCTTCTTAAAAGTCTTCTCGGAAGGATATGACGTTCATCTTCTGTGATAATCGCCCCTAAATCTCTGGTGTTCCACAGATTTTGAAGAGGCAGTCTTCCTCCTTTTGGAAATCCCACTGCCATTTCCGGATTCAGAACCTTCAAAAGCCGGATACACTCCTGCACTTCCCGCTCCGTCATATCAAATTTATAGCGTTTTCTTCTTCTTGTAATGATGACAAGATAATTAGAAATGAGCTGACGTTCCTCCACGCCGTCCATTCCCTCCCGTCTCATATATGCCCAGAGTATATCCTTGCAGGGAAGATTATTCATCATCATATGCTTTGTGAATATCAGATAACCGTCCTCTATGCGTATTTTTCCGTATTTCATATGGTTTCCTCTCTTCCCGCTTCTTTTATAATTTCGTAAAGAGCCTCCACGCTATATGGAAGGACTGCTTCATCAATCTGGAATTTTGCATGATGAAGAGGGTAGTTTTCCTCTTTAAGCCCTGCCAGAAATACAGCAAAAACACCTTTTACCTTCTGAAAATACCGATAGGCATTATCTCCGGAAAGAAAAAGTTCCTCTTCGCCCTCTGTCCAGAAACGCTCTTTAAATACTTTTTTTCCAGCTTTTTTTACTGCTTCTGTGAGAAGCACATCATTTGAGAAAGGAAAAACTGGCGGCTTTGGCTCTCTCACAACAATCTCCGTTCCTGTCTCTTCTTCTGTTTTTTTCAGAATATCTTTCAGACTTTTTTGAAGCCTTCGATAATCCTCTTCCTTACATGCGCGTATGTTTCCTTTCATCACTACGTGATCTGCAATGATATTTGCATACTCTCCGCCGTGAATACTTCCGATTCCGATCAGGGATTTCCCGCTGCCCTTATACTCCCGGTTCAGCTCATAAATCGCCTTTGCAGCCACAGAAGCCCCATAAATAGCATCTATACCTTGTTCCGCCTCGCACCAGTGGCTGGATTTTCCGTGGATATGGATTTCCATTCCGCCGATCATAGAGGAAGCCTGTCCTTCATGCACCGTCATTCCAAAGAGTTCATCTCCTGCATAGTGGAACATAAGGAACGCATCCACACCGTCAAGCGCTCCTGCCTCAATCATTCTGGCAGCGCCCTCGCCGATCTCCTCCGCCGGCTCAAAAAGAAAACGAACAGAAACAGGGAAGGTGTCTTTCTCCTCTGCAATGATTCTGGCAAGAACCAGAGCGGAGGCAAGAATGGCATCGTGCCCGCAGGCATGCATACATCCGACATTTTTCGAAGCATAGGGAAGCCCTGTTTTCTCCTCTATGGGAAGCGCATCCATCTCCGCACGAAGGACAATACATCTCTCTTTGTCTTTCAATTTGGGAAGCTCTGCTATCCAGCCTGTAGGAGGAACCGGGGCAAGTACATACCCCAGTTTCTCCATATAGGACTGAATAAAAGAAGATGTCTCTTTTTCCTGAAGAGCAAGCTCCGGATACTGATGAAAATGATGCCGCAGTCTTAAAAGCTCATCTGTATACTCCGAAAACCGACCTTTGTATTCAAGGTTTTTTGTCATGACTCTCCTTTATCAGGCAAAAAACTCCTGAAATGTTTGCTTTTTTTCTACAGCCTCTGTCACCCTAGCCATTTTGGAGGTATCCCCAATTAAGATAGCACCACAGAGACGGTTATTAAAGAAATAATATTTTTCGTACTGTTTTCTCAGTTCGTCTTTAAATTCTGCTGTACGATATTTTTTCCCGCTGTCTTTTCCGTTGTCGCCGATTGCGTAAAGAGAAGTATTCATTCCGTGGAAAGAAAGACCTGCGGAAACAGTAGTATATTCTTTCTTTTCTCCCGCTGCATTTGCACCTGCAGTTTCTCCCTGCTCCAACGCCTGCGGCCATATTGCGTAATTAATGCCTTCAAATTCCGCACAGTCTCCACATGCATAGATATTTTCCACGTTTGTTTCCATATTTGCGTTTACAAGAATTCCTCTGTTTATCTCCACTCCTGCTGTACCTGCAAGGGCTGTATTGGCACGAACGCCAGCAGAAATGATAACAAGCTCTGCCGGGAATACCCTTCCGTCAGCAAGAGATACACGTTTCGCAGATTCTTCTCCTGTAATTTCAGAAATCTGTACGCCTGTATGAATAGAAATCCCTGCTGCCTCGCTGATATTTACCAACATTTCACTGGCAGCCGCATCAAGCTGGCGACCCATAATCTGCGGTGCAAGTTCAAGAACTGTCACCTCTTTTTTAAGCTTTCTAAGTTCCCATGCAGCTTCCAGACCAAGAACACCGCCGCCTATTACAACTGCATGATTTACACGCTCCAGCATAGACTCAATTTTTTCAATATCAGACATACGGCGAATTGCAATCACACCTTCTCTGTCTGCTCCCGGGATTGGCGGAACAAAGCACTCGGAACCAAGCGCATAAATCAGTTTTGTGTATTTCAGTTTTGTGCCGTCAGAAAGCTCTACTTCTTTTTCTTTCTCATCGATAACTTTTACTTCTTTTCCGAGAATCTGGTGAATGTTGTTTTCTTTATACCAGCTTTCTTCTTCCACTGCAATTTCCTCCGCTTTGAGTCCTGCAGCAAGAGCTTTTGTAAGCATCGGACGGTTGTAGGTAGAATACGGCTCGTTGGAAATCATAATTACAGAACCTGTAAGGTCACGCTCGCGGATTGCCTTTGCAGCACTTAAACCTGCCGCTCCATTTCCGAGGATTACATAAAACTCGTCTGAATCTTTTCTGAAAGAAGTTTCTTCTTTTTCATACGGTACAAAGTTCTCCCGTCCAACACCGCAGACTGGGCAGATGTCAAGGGAGGAATCAAAAATTTCGCCGCAAACAAGACATTTTACAAGTGTACGTGCTCCTGTTTTCTTTGGATTCTCTTTTTCCTGAAGAATGCAGCCGAAATTATAGCCGTATTCGTAAGCGTCAAGAAGCTGCACCTCGCTTGGTTTAAAGCGCACACGGAAGCTGTCTGTCACCTTCATTTTAAGCTGTTTTAAACGCTCCATAATATGAGGAACGCCCTCTCCGCTCCAGCCATAGCTTCCAAACGCACTTGCAAGTTTTCCGCCATGTGTGCCTGCAAAAATAGAAGTTGTAAGATCCCAGATTGGCTTTAACGCCTCTCCCACGATAGTAGGCGTACCAAAAAGAAGTCCGTCTGCAAAACCGATTTCCTCCAGTACCTTTGCCTGGTCTGCTTCTACCATATCGTAACAGCGCACATCCACATCTCCGCTGTCTTTGATACCCTCTGCAATTTTTTCTGCAAGCTGCGCAGTATAGCCGTAAGCGCTTACATATGGAATAACAACTGTCTTTTTCTTATTTGGATTAATAACCGTACACCAGTCTTCATACGTATCGTACATTTCCTGGATTCTTTCATCAAGAACCGGTCCATGTCCCGGACAGATCATGGAAACAGGAAGTTCTCTTACTCTTTTTAAAGCCTTTAACATATATGGCTTAAACGGTCCGATAATACAGTCAAAATAATATTTTGCAGCCTTCATGTAGTCGTCTCTGTTCTCTACTTTGCTTACAAGAACGTCCTGGAAGCCATAATGAGATCCGAAGGAATCGCATGTTACAAGAATGCCTTCTTCCTCAATATAGGTATACATCGTATCCGGCCAGTGGAGATTCGGAACAATCATAAATTTCAGAGTTTTTCCTCCGATCACCATTTCCTGATTATCCTTCACTGCAATGGCACAGAAGTCCCGATTGACAATTTCCTTTAAAAATCCGATGGCACAACCGGTAGCGATTACCTTCATCTGCGGGCTGTACTCGAGAAGCATCTCAATGCTTCCTGCATGATCCGGCTCTGTATGGCTCACTACAAGATAATCAATCTTTGTCACATCAATGATCTCTTTTAACTTGTCAAGATACTCATCAAAGCATTTGCCTTTTGCAGTCTCAAAAAGAATCGTCTTGTCCCCTGTTTTCCATACGTAGGAATTGTATGTTGTTCCAAATTCCGTATACATAATAATGTCAAATACGCGCAGACTGTCGTCTACAATTCCTGCCCAGTAAAAACCGTCTTTCAGTTCCAGTGTCTTCATATTGTTTTCCTCGCTTTCTGTTATTTATTAAGAGCTTCTTTCCATGCAGCCTCTTTAAATCCTGGAATCACAAAATTATCTCCTATTAAAAGAGGTCTTTTTACAATCATTCCGTCTGTTGCAAGAAGAGCAATCTGTTCCTCCTCTGTCATATCCAAAAGCTTATCCTTTAACCCCAGCTCTCTGTATTTCATTCCGCTTGTATTAAAGAAGCGTTTTAGCGGAAGTCCGCTTTTTCCAACCCATTCCTTCAGTTCTTCTTCTGTTGGATTGTTTTCTACAATGTGGCGTTCTGTAAACTCCACACCATTTTCCGTAAGCCAGGCTTTTGCCTTTTTACATGTAGTACATTTTGGGTATTCTAAAAATAATATCATATATTATTCCTCCTGTTTCTGTTATGCAAAAAATACTTTTACTGCCTCTATCAGACGCTCTGTATCCTGCGCTCCTGCTGTTTCATAGGAAGAATGCATGGCCAGCTGTGCAATTCCTATATCAACTGCCTTTACTGCAACCTGTGTTCCGGATATATTTCCAAGAGTGGATCCTCCCGCCATATCGGAACGGTTCACAAAGGTCTGGAACGGCACTTCTGCTTTTTTACAAATTTCTTTAAAATATGCGGCGGAAACAGCATCGGTACAGTATTTCTGGTTTCCGTTATATTTGATTACAATTCCACCGTTAATTACAGGCCGGTTTACCGGATCTGTCTTATCTGCAAAATTAGGATGAAGCGCATGTGCATTATCTGCGGAGATCATAAAGCTTTTTGCAAGAGCCATAAGATATTCCTCATAATCATGTCCAAGTCCCATATAAATACGCATAAGCGTATCTTTTAAGAAGGTAGATGCCGCTCCCTGTCTTGTACCGCTTCCCACTTCCTCATTGTCAAGAACACAATGAACGGCAATAGAATGTTCTCTCTTTGCCTGAAGAAGTCCCTTCATGGAGCAAAACGCACACTGCAAATCATCAAGACGCGGCGCAGAAACAAATTCGCCTTTCTCTCCCCACACGCTTCCCTCTGTTCTGTGATATAAAAACAGGTCATGACTTAAAATGTCTTCTTTGGAAACACCAGCTTCTTTTGCAAGCATCTCCATAAAATCACCCTCGCTGCAGCTATATAATGGAAGCATATCCTTCTGGGCATTATACGCATAGCCATCGTTTGCTTCCCGATTCATATGAACGGCAAGATTTGGAATCAAAAGAATATCCCTGTCAACAGATACCAGCTTTTCTGTGATTTCTCCATCTTCCAGCACCATCACACGTCCTGCAACAGACAGAGGACGATCCAGCCAGGAAGACATCAGCATTCCTCCGTATTTTTCCACATTCAGTTTTATGTATGCACCTTCCACCTTCATTTCCGGATTTTCCTTTACTTTGAAGGAAGGAGAGTCGCTATGACTCGCCATAATATGGAACTTATCCGCCTCTTTTTCCGGAATGGAAAATGCAATAAACGCAGAATGATTTCTCATAACAAAGTAATTGCCGCCTTTTTTCAGTTTCCACTTTTCTTCCTCGAAAAGCTCTGTAAAACCATGTTCCTTAAATACGCGGCGCATCTCCTCTGCCGCCTGAAAAGAAGCCGGGCTTTTTCTTATAAACTCCAATAATTCTTTTGCTGTCTCTTTACTCATAATGCTGTCCCTTCATCTGTTTTTATTTTAACTTTGTATATCGAAAAAGGAAGCCCTGCACATCTGCTGCTTCCTTCCTTTCTTTTCTCAGTCGAGAATAATAAGCGCCATGAAAACCAGGTCTGTACTTCCTGTATTGGCAAGTCCATGTCCTTTTCCATCTGGTGTAAAGGTAATATCTCCTGCCTGTACCGGGCGGTATTCTCCATTGTCATTGTATTCTCCCTGTCCGGAAAGAATATAGTATGTCTCGCTTTCTCCGTGGTGCTCATGATACCCGAGAGAGCAGCCCGGTTCCAGTGTCACTTCTGCATACATTCTGCATTTTCCATTTAATTGAGGTGCATCTAAAATCTCTTTAATAATAACGTGTCCATTTCCCTCACACATATGTTCAATTCTGCTGATTTTCATAAAGCCATCCTCTTTTCTGAAATATTATAGTAATTCTGTCCGAATATCTTCCTCTCTATCTTTCCACATTTTATCCTTTCTGTCAATAAGATACGTGAAATTTTCAAAACTAAAAAACAGATATTTCTGCACATATGGTACGACCAAAATCACTCTGTGCAAAAATATCTGTTCTACCTTATACCTGGTATATTCTGTTTTACGCTACTGCGAACTTCTGAATTGCCTGATTAAATTCTTTACTCTCTCCATGACAATGTACAGTCAGAATACGCGTCAAGTCCATACTGAAAATTCCCAGAATAGATTTTGCATCAACAAGAACCCTGTTATAGGAAATATCAATGTCAAAATCGCACTTATTAGCTGCTTTCACAAACTCCTTAACATCCTCTGGCGCGCTTAATTTAATTCTATGAGACATAATCCTCATCCTTTCTATCATACACTTTCCTTGGATTCATGCCATTATGCTACTGTTTACTCATTTTGTCAACTTGCGCGTTTTTCTTATCTTTATTTAAAAACTTAGTTTTTTATTGTAATTTTCAATATATTTCTCTTGTTTTCTCTGTGTTTTTCATACAAATCACACAATATTATTTTCGATCCATTTCGACCGCTCTCTTTATATGTGAGTTTTTCACAAAGATTTTACAAAACCTTAAAGATCTTTCTACTTTTTAAAGTTTCGTTTCCTCTTCCTCCTCCAGCTTAAGTTTTGGAAGATTCCAGCGGTAATGCGCAGCCAAATACCGGATAATGATCACAACTGCAGAAGCTATTACCATAGCTTCCACAGCCCCAAACAGACGATACATATAAACACATACAAGTGCTCCCACAATGGAAGCACAGGCATATATATGACGCACAAAAATGTACGGCGGCACGCCTGCCATCATATCACGAAGAAGTCCGCCTCCCACACCGGTTATTGTTCCTAAAAAAACAAGAAGGAATGTATGGTCAATGTAACCCTGACGAATTCCCGTATTCACTCCCACTACTGTAAAAATCCCAAGACCGACCGAATCCATCACAAGCATTATTTTATCGTAATGTACACGAAATTCGCCCTGAAGCAGCTCTTTTTTCTGATGCAGCACAAGAAACACAATGCAGGAAGTAATCGTTGCCACAACTGCATATACCGAATGCTGAAATACACTTGGCGGAATAATACCAAGCACAATGTCACGGATCATTCCTCCTCCCACGGAGGTCACGACACCGAGCACGCTGATTCCGAATATATCCATTTTCCTTCCCACTCCAACCATAGCACCGGACGCTGCAAAAGCTACAGTTCCTATCATTTCCATTGCAAAGGTAATTATCCCCTGATAATCCATTGTCCCTTCTCCTTTTATCTTATTTCTTCCTTTATTATATTAATTATACCAAAAAACAGAAATTTTGAAAATATTTTTCAGGCGAATCTTGTCCAAAAATATTGAATCCCCTGAAAGAATTTGTTATAGTGTCATATTGAAAGAACGATACGATTTTACGGGAGGAAATGAAAATGAAAACATCTGCAGATCTGGGAAGGGACTCTGTTTCTTCCCTTGTTTTACGACTGGCAATCCCCGCCATGATTGCTCAGTTTGTAAATGTGCTGTACAGTATTATTGACAGAATGTATATTGGACACATTCCGTCTATCGGAGCACAGGCGCTTGCAGGCGTAGGCGTGTGCGGACCGATTGTCACCCTTTTGACTTCCTTTGGAACACTTGTGGGGCTTGGTGGTTCTATTTTAATGGGAATCCGTATGGGCGAAAAAAATTACAAAAAAGCTAAACAGATTTTATCAAACTCGTTCCTGCTTTTATGTGTTTTTTCTCTGATCCTTACCATTGCTTTTCTGCTTTTAAAAGATCAGCTCCTTATGTGGTTCGGAGCAAGCGAGCTTACCTTTCCTTATGCCAACACGTATATGACCATTTATACGGCAGGTACTTTTTTTGCCCTGATGGCTGCAGGACTGAACTACTTTATAAACTGTCAGGGTTTTCCCATGATCGGAATGGCAACTGTACTCATCGGTGCTGTATCCAATATTATTCTTGATCCTGTATTTATTTTTGTATTTCATATGGATGTAGCCGGAGCAGCTATTGCCACTGTTATTTCTCAGTTTGCATCCTGTGTTTTTGCCCTCTGCTTTTTACTTGGCAAAAAAATCCATGTAAAAATCTCTTTTGGAAATTACTCTTCCAAAGTGATGGGCAGAATACTGTACCTGGGCTTTTCTCCGTTTCTTATTCTGGCAACAGACAGCATTATCCTCATTGCCATGAATACGGTCCTTCAAAAATACGGCGGCCCCTCAGAAGGAGATATGCTGATCACCTGCGCAACTATTGCCCAGAGCTACCTTCTTATGATCACCTCCCCCATGATTGGAATCAGCGGCGGAACACAGGCAATATTAAGCTACAATTACGGAGCAAAACAGACAAAGCGAGTCAAACAGGCGGAGAAACATATCCTTATATTAATGCTCTGTTTTACTACGTTTATGTTTCTTATATCCCAGTTTGCACCTCAGTATTTTGTAAAGCTCTTCACATCGGAATCCGCATACATGGAATGCTCTATGTGGGCAATCCGCATTTACACAATGATGATTATTCCATTGAGCTTTCAGTATGTATTTGTTGACGGACTTACTGCAATGGAGCGGACAAAGACAGCCCTTGCATTATCAGTATTTCGAAAAGGGCTCTTTGTAATCTGCACCTTTGTACTGCCCGCCCTTTTTACTGCAAAAGCCGCCTTTTATGCAGAACCTATTGCAGATATTGCAAGCTCCGTTTTATCTACAACTGTGTTTCTTCTTATTATTAATAAGCATCTTACAAAAAGAGAACAGACTGCCATTTCATAATGCTTCTGTTTTCGTCAAAAAGGACGTTTCCGCTCACTCTCAGCGAACGGAAACGTCCTTTATTTTTACATCATCGTATGTATCTCTTTCTTGTAAACCTGTCGCAGGAATATAAAGCTTACCAATCCGGAAAATATTTCCGCAATCGGAAATGCCCACCAGATAGCAGAAAGCACTCCTGTTCTGGAAAGAATAAAGGCTGCCGGAAGAAGTACGATTAACTGTCTCAGAACCGAGACAATTAAACTTAACATTCCATGTCCCAAAGCTTGAAAAACCGAAGAACAAACTATTCCAAAACCAGCAAGCAGAAAACTTAGGCTGATGATCCGAAGCGCAGGTACCCCGATTTCCAACATGGAATCTGAAGCATTAAATATACCCAGAAGATCTGCACTGAAGAACTGGAATATCAAAACACCCGCAAACATAATGGTTTCTGCATAAATGATACTTAATTTTATAGACTTCATAATTCTGTTTGGCTTCCTTGCTCCATAATTATACGCTGCAATAGGAACAAGACCATTATTCAGGCCAAACACCGGCATGAAAATAAAGCTCTGAAGTTTAAAATACACGCCGAAAACAGCCGTTGCCGTAGAAGTAAATGCCATCAAAATTTTATTCATGCCAAAAGTCATAACAGAACCAATGGACGCCATAATAATGGAAGGAATTCCCACACTGTAAATCTGTTTTACTACAATACCGGAGAGACGATATTTTGTAATAGAAATGTGAAGCTCCTTATTCTTCCTTACATTAAACCAAAATGCCAGGGAAGCAGCCACAATCTGTCCCACAGCTGTAGCAAGGGCAGCTCCCGCTACTTCCATTCTCGGAAATCCGAACAATCCGAATATCATGATCGGGTCAAGAATAATATTAATGATTGCTCCCAGGGACTGCGTAACCATCGTGTACAGAGTTTTTCCTGTAGACTGCAAAAGTCTCTCAAAAATAAACTGAAAGAAAATTCCAAAAGACATAATTCCTACAATTCTTACATAATCTGCTCCGTAGGAAATAATCTGAGCATCTTTCGTCTGCACCTGGAAAAAAATTTTTCCAAAAAATCCGGTAAGAAGCGCAAATGCCAGAAAGCTGAATAAAGACAAGTATACACCGTTATTTGCCGCCTTATTTGCATGTTCCGTATTTTTCTCTCCAAGGGACCTTGATACAAGAGCATTGACACCGACTCCTGTACCAGTTCCCACAGCAATCATAAGATTTTGTACCGGAAAGGCAAGAGACACTGCAGTAAGAGCATTCTCATTAAGCTGTGCCACAAACATACTGTCCACAATATTATACAATGCCTGGACAAGCATGGAAATCATCATAGGAACAGATATACTTAAAAGAAGCTTCCCCACAGGCATAACGCCCATTTTATTTTCTGCTGTGACTGAATCCTGTTTCACAAAATGTTCCCCCTTCTCTTTTGTCGTATCTTTTATGATAGCACTTTTAAAAAAGAAAGGCAAATATTGATTTTATCCCTTCAGTTTTTTTGAAGAAACCACCCTGGTAGGATTTTCTTTATACATTTTCCAAACTACTCCCGCCATTCCAAGCAGAGCAAAGAAGAGTCCAAGTTTCAGATTTGTCTGGAACATATCCATATATTCGGTATCCCGAAACAATTCTGCCATAATGGTTGGAATATCTGCAAAAGAAGCTCCAAAAAGCTCTTCTTTTCCAATCATAACTGCAATGGAAAGCACATCTCCCAGAATATTGCCGCATACAACTCCCACAGCCGATACCAAGGTAACAATAAGAATTTTTCCTTTTCCCATCTTTCCATGCAAAAGGTCATATCCCTTGGCAGAAAGCAGACTGATAAGGAATCCGAGAACAGATGCAATATATCCCATAAACAAAGCAATCGCCCAGGGAATCGCTCCCAGAAGCGCACCAAGGACAGCCCCCAGAAAACCGGAAGCATAACTTCCCGTATCTTCATTCTTTATTCTTTCCACTTCTGCTTTTTCCTCCTGTTCTCTGGAAGCAAAGCATCGGTCATGTCCGTGCACTGCCAGCTTATCCAGTCTCCAGGAAGATGCACCGTCTAATAAAAGCCCGCACATAGGACAATACTCACTGTTAAGAAATCCGTACAGAGAAAGCTGAGGAAGAAGCCACTCTGTAAATTTTCGATAACGCTTCATAGTTCCCGGAGCGTCATTAAATATGATCTGCATTCCCTCCATCCATGTATGCACTTGATCAATCCTGTATTTTTTACGCATTTCCTTATTATCAAACTGCTGCAAAAAGGCGGAAAGTCTGCTCTCATCCGTGCATCTGGCGGATACTCCAAGTCCTTTATATCCATTTCCTTCCCACATAGTGACTGAATATCCCCTATATTCTCCATATGCCACGCCTTTATCTATGTTCAGCCCAGCCTCTTGGGCCATTTTCTTTAAACCGCTTCCCAACATATTTTTTACCTCCTATGTTCTATTCATGAACATTCCAGTATTCAAGCCCAAGGAGGCTCTCCCTGTCTTTTTTCCTGAAGCATTCCGGTATGACTTTTATTTTTATATCGGTTTCTGTACTAAATATAACGGTATGGAATCTATAATAACAATTTCATTTCCTGCATTCTTAATTGCATTTTTAATGCCTGAGTAAAAATTTGATTTATATGGTTCTTCTAAAGTGATATGTTCGCAGTGCGTGCTAATGTAGCAAATATATTCATCTGCATTTAATTTTCTCACTCTTTTCCACTCTTTATATTGTAAATTTTCAAATCCGTAATTAAGAACATTTTCATAATCTAACCTGCAATTATATCTTTTCTTTACATGAAAGTATTTATCATATACTTTATCAATTTCAGATTTTAATGCCGGGTTTGCTGTTGTCTCGTCCGAACGAGTCATAAACATTGCAAGATAACCTCCTGGTTTTAACATCCTATATATTTTTGTAAATGCTATTTCTTCAGGAATCCATTGTATGGTAGCAGCCGAATAAACTAAATCATATGTGTTTTCATTAAAATTATAATTCTCAAAGTCCGCATTCACAATGTGGAAGTTGTGTATATGTCCAAACTTATCTTTCATAAAAGAAGTGAAATTTTCTCCAAGCTCAATTCCTGTATAATCACACCCTGTCATTAATATAGGTTCTGTAGCCTGACCGGTTCCAGGTCCTATTTCAAGCACTTTCTTTTCTGAATTTAATCCGCATACTATTTCTAACTCTTGAAATAATTCTTTACAATACCTTGGTCTATACTTATCAAAGCTTTCTGGTATTTTATCAAATGTTTTACGAAAATCCATCATCTTCCCTCCTATTCGTGAATATCCCAGTACTCAAACCCAAGAATACTTTCCCTCTCGCAAATCTGTACAAGGCTGCCTTCTTCTACACTCTCAAAAAAGTTTCTCGACACTGTCATATCCATATTTTCTCCCTTATAATTTCCTGAAATATAATAATCTGTTCCGCCTCTTGAAGAACTGCTCTCTCTTTTTCCTGTTACAATCATAGGCACATGATTAGATTTTCCTGTTGTAAGCAGATAATTAACAGGAAGAGTAATGGTAAATCCTATTGACAGACCTGCAAGGATAACAAAGACAATTCTTCCCTTTGAGCTTTCTTTTGCAAAGAAAAGAATTTTTATAAAATAGGGAATCAAGAGAAATGCTGAAAAAATCCCTGCATAAGTAAACAATTCTCCATCTGCAACATTAAACATATCTGTAATGCCAAGACATGCCAGAAGAGCCAGTACCGCTCCTCCCCAGGGAATGACAAGAGTGTAAGCATCATTTTTCTTTTTTCCCGATTTTTCTATGTAGGCCCTCGGATAGAGATAAATATAAAGAAACCAGACAAAAAGAAGAACAGACACCCACCCTGCTACCATATATTTTGCGCCTGCAAAAAAGATAAGAATTACAAAAGCAATCAAAATCCAGCCTAAAATTTTAAGACGCTTCTGCTGTCTTTTTACATCTTCCTCTGTATAAACCTTTTTTGTTCTCTCTGCTTCTTCCTCTCTGTTCCAATTTGTAAGATAGGCAGATTTTTCATACCATTTTAAAGCCTTTCTCGTCTTTTTATCACAGGATTCTTCCCCCACAAAATCCTTCTCAGAAAGCGAGATGCCTTTCTTTTCCAAAAATAAAAGAGCCTCCTCCGCCCCGCTCATATTCATCTCAAAAGACGCCAGTCTTTCTCCTTCTTTTCCCAAAACCGCAATTCGGGTTTCTCCCGCCCGTTCTATGAAAAGCAGACGCCGTATTTCTGTATATGGATATACCTTTTTCTTTCCGAGGACAGAATACACTGCAAACTCTTTATAAGAAAATTCCAGACGCCTTCTAAAATAAGATAAAAACACATATAATCCCAGGCACACAAAAGGCAGGATAAAAACAGAAAGAGCCACAAAAGCCGCTGCTCCCGAATCATCCGATATTGCCGAAAAAAGCGCTGCCAGATACATGATTCCAAAAAACAACGTGCAGACACCCCCAACTCTCAGCACGACCTTCCGCTCTTTCACCACTACATTCTCCATATAGTCCCTCTCTTTCTCCGTTTCGTATACCCTAATTTTATCATTTTCACATAAACGAAGCAAGAATTATATTCTATTTTTATCATTTTTGCACAAATACAAAAAGATGCAAAAAACCCGGTCAAAGTTATACTCTTCAACCGGGCTTTCTGCATCTTTTGACGATTATCCCACGAAAAATAATACCATATTTCTTTTTGCTTTTCACAGTTTTTCGTTCGTAAAAATTCGAGGTTTTTCGCAATATTTTTACATCTGTCGTTTTCTCCGCTTCATATACTTTCCAGTCTTTTCTTTTACAACGGCTCCATCTTTCACTACAAGATTTCCTCTTAAGAAGACTTTATCAATATCTCCGTGAATGGAATAGCCTTCAAACGGGTTATTATCTGTATTGTATCCATGTGTCTCTGCTGAAATTACGCTTTCTTTTTCCGGATCAAAAACTACAATATCTCCGTCGCTTCCTTCTAAAAGCGCACCTTTTCTCGGATATACTCCATAAAGCTTCGCCGGATTTTCACTTAACAGGCGGCACATCTGCTCAACTGTAATTTTTCCTTCACGGACACCATACGTATAGAGAAGTGTTCCTCTTGTCTGTACTCCCGGAAGACCTCCCGGAATCTTTGTAAAATCATCTTTTCCCAGTGCTTTCTGCTCCAGGGTAAAACTGCACTGGTCAGTTGCCACTGTCTGAATCTCCCCTTTTGCCAACGCCGCCCAAAGACACTCCTGATCCTCTTTTTTCCGAAGAGGAGGGGCACATACATATACAGCTCCTCCAAAATCCGGTTTGCTGTACGCACTGTCATCAAGAAGAAGATACTGGGGACATGTCTCTGCAAACACAGTTTGTCCGTTTTCTCTTGCCTTTGCGATTTCCTCATATGCTTTTTTGTTTGTGAGATGGACAATCATAACAGGTGCTCCCGCCTCTTTTGCGATCACAAGAAGGCGGTGGACTGCCTCTGCCTCCATAGTATCCGGCCGTACAAGAGGATGATTTTCCGGTCCGAGGCGGCCTTCTTTTTTTGCCTCCTCAATGAGAGCGTCAATGACTCCGGCATTCTCACAGTGTACCCCGGCAAAACAACCGCATTCATTCAATTTTTTCAGAATTTTATATAAATCTCTGTCTTCTACCATCATGGCAGGATATGTCATATAAAGCTTGAAACTGGTAATTCCTTCCTCTATCATATCCTGAATTTCTTTTTCTGTCTCTTCATTCCATTCCACAATCGACATATGGAAGGAATAATCACAGGAACATTTCCCGTCTGCTTTTTTATGCCATTTCTCAAGGCCTTCTTTTAATGTATGTCCCCCTTTATCCTGAGATGCAAAATCGATAATAAATGTTGTTCCGCCTAAAATAGCCGCCTTTGTTCCTGTTTCAAAATCATCTGCAGTTACAGTCCCCGCTACTTCCAGATCAAAGTGGGTATGTCCGTCAATAAATCCCGGAAACAGAAGTTTGCCTTCCACATTGATTTCCTCTGCGCCTTCTTCCTCAATATGCGGCGCAATTTTTACGATTTTTTCCCCCTCTATAAGAATATCTTTTTTTTCCGTTCTCTCTCCTGACACAAGAGTTCCGTTTTTCAGTAAATATTTCACAAAAATCCCTCCCGTCTTCTTCTTTTTTTCAAATATATCACTTTTTGCATGATACATCAAGAATCTCTTCCCATATATTCACAACTTTTATAAGGTTTCGCTAATTTTTTTGTAAAATATCTTTTTATTTTCTTTTTGATATGATATAGTGAAAGAAGAAATAAAATACGGAGGTGTAAAAATGGGACGACTTACCATTCTGAAACAGCTTGCAAGGGGAATTGCCTCTCAGTTTGGTCCGGACTGTGAAATTGTGATTCACGACCTGAAAACAAAAGAGCCGGAGCATTCCATTGTTTTTATTATAAATGGAGAGGTAACAAACCGAAATGTAGGAGATGGTCCTTCCAACGCTGTTTTTGATGCAATTCGGGGAAAGGAAAAAAACGAAGAACTGAAAGATCATACTGGGTATCTGATGAAAACCTCCGATGGAAAAATTTTAAAGTGCAGCACCTTCTATATCCATGATGATGACGGAAGCCTTCACTATGTATTCGGTATTAATTATGACATCACAAGACTCACCATGATTGATACAGCTCTTCACGCTTTAGTTACCCCTGAAAATAAAGAGGAAAAACCAAGGGAAATCACCCGCAATGTAAACGATCTTCTCGATCATCTCATCGAAGAATCAGTAGCACTTGTCGGTAAACCGGTAGTTCTTATGAATAAAGATGACAAAGTAACTGCCATTCAGTTTTTAAATGATGCAGGCGCTTTTCTTATCACAAAATCCGGAGATAAGGTTGCCAGCTACTTTGGAATTTCCAAATACACACTTTACAGCTATATTGATGTAAATAAATAGAAGGGAGATTTTATTATGAATCAGGAATTATACAACGAGGCAGTACGCTCCAACATCCTCTCCAGGCGCCTTATTGAACAGCTTCTGGAAAGCATGAACTACAGCTCCATTTCCTTTATTAACTGGACTGTAGAGATTTTGAAAGTTATCCGCACACGTCTGGAGCGCGGAGACAAAATCACAGATGAAGTCTCCTCTGTCACTTATACCCTTGATTCTTTCCATGATTTTGTAAAAAAGAATTTTTCTTCTTATATTGAAAGCCAGGTTTTTGCAGAGCCTTCCAAAGCGGAAAAAATCTATTTCTCTCTGGAGCCCTGTGATGACGGATACAGCCTTGTCATGGCTGATTCCTCCAAAAACAAAACATACGAGTGGATTTCCAGTTTAAGCGAAAGATTTTCACTTGTTCAAATGATTGCCACAGGAATTGTGTATCTAAAAGATGTAAAAACAAATACATATCAGCCGTTCATTTCTGAAAATGGAAAATACTGCAGGTACAATAAAGCAACCGGTCATATTACGGAGATTTGCTGAAAAAATGAGGAGGGCACATGCCCTCCTCTGTCTTGTTATCTCTTACTTTTTCTGTTGTGTATATGCTTCCTTCAGAATTTCATTTAACTCTTCCTTCTGATAAACATATTTATTGCGGAAAGCTTTCTGATAATAACCAAAATCATCATACACTACGCCGTCTATGGTGTCTTTTCCTTCCATATATTCCATTCTCAACCTGTTGTCAAGCCGGAAGATTATCATGGCATTTAACACCCAGTCGTTTTGAGAGCGTATTAAATCTTCAAATTCATATCCCGATGCAGCACAGATTTTTACATATTCCTCATAGTTTGGAGACTTCTTAAAATCCGATATATATTTCTCAGTCTCCTGAATCAATTCCTCTTCTGTGGGATAAAACCCTTCCTGCTTCGCATATTCATGAAGCATCCGACTCTGTTCCTGACTGATCAGGGCATTCACACCCTGTATACTGAAATCGGCAAAAGAATGACCGTTCGCTTCAACATCAACTACATTGATAATGCCAGTAATAAAATCCGCATTTTCGTAAAGTTCCCCGTCGCCTGTCTGCATATACCATTTTTCGTTTTCCTGAAAAAAATGGAAAATATCTTTCTGCCCATCCTCATGTATCAGAAGAATCGCCAGAAAATCCTCTCCCCGCGTAAGGGATTTCTGACTTTCCTCGTCTGCCAAAGTTACGGTTTCCAGTCCGCTTAAAATCTCATCAAGCTGCTCCTGCTGGGCATCCATCCGCATAGTTCCCAACTGATATTGTACAATGTCATCTGGATTTTCAATGATAATCCCTTCTGCTTTTACATTCTCAATTTTTGCACCTGCGAACAAGCAAATGCTCAAGAATAAGGCGGCAGTTGTTATTATGTTTTTCTTCTTCATCTGCTGTATCTCCTGCTATTTGTAAGTTTCTACAAAGCTCCGTTCTGCAAACTTCCCATTGGAATCACCGCCCTTTTCTTTTTATTTTCTTTATTTTAACTTATGCACAAACAGACCGCTTCGAAGCTTCGGTTCAAACCAGGTAGATTTGGGAGGCATCAGCTTTCCTGCATCTGCAATCTTCATAATGTCTTCCATCTCTACCGGGAACATAACGAACGCTACGCCTCCTGTCTTATCTGCCATTTCCTGAAGTTTCTTCAGTTTCATATTTCCTCCTGCAAACTGAAGGCGTTTATCTGCTGTGGGCTCTTCAATTCCAAGTACAGGACGCAGCACCTTATCCTGAAGAATAGATACATCAAGCTGCGCAATTTCGTCTTTATTTTCGTAAACGTCCTTCCATGCTTTTAAATGATACCACTGTCCTCCTGTATACATCCCCATACAGTGCTTCTCTACCGGCTTACATGGAAAACCCGGCATCAGCATCAGTTCAAAATTAAATTTCAGGCTGCCGATAAAGGCTTTTTCTGTAATTCCGTTTAAATCTGTCACAATTCGGTGATAAGGAAGAATGGTAAGCTGCTCACACGGAAATACAACTGAAAGAAAGTAATTAAATTCCTCTTCTCCTGTATAATCCGGATTTTCCTCTCTGTATTTTAATCCTGTCTTTACAGCAGAAGCCGCCCGGTGATGCCCGTCTGCAATATAGAGAGAGGAAATTTTCTGAAATTCTTTTTCTGCCATTTTTATTTCTTCTGCCTCATCAACAATCCATACTCTGTGAGTAATCTCATCTTCCGCTGTAAAATCATAAACCGGTCTGTGGGTCTGTTTAAAACTCTCAAGAAGCATAAGAAGCTTATCCGTGTAGCGGCAGGTAAGAAATACAGGACTTGTATTGGCACAGCATACTTCCATATGCCGGATTCTGTCCTTTTCTTTTTCTGTCCTTGTAAGCTCATGACGCTTAATCACACCGTTTTGGTAATCGTCAATAGAGCAGCAGCCCACCAATCCCGTCTGAGACTTTCCTTTTCTGATCAGCTCATAAATATAAAAACATCTTTTTTCTTCTTCTATGAGAGTTCCTTCTTTTATCATTTTCTGAAGATTTTCTTCTGCTTTTTTGTACACCGCCTCATCATACATATCCATCTCTTTTGGACAGTCGATCTCTGCCCTCTCTACATGTAAAAAAGAATCCTGATTGGTTTTTCCCAGCGTATACGCCTCCTCACGACTTACTACATCATATGGAAGAGATGCCACACGGGACGCCTTCTCCGGTATTGGTCTTAATGCCCGAAATCCATGAAATACTGCCATAATAACCCCTCCTCATCCTTCAAAAAACTTCCTTAAATTTCCTTTCAGTATATCACAAATATGCCCTTACAGCAATGGATTGTTGAGTTCCTAATTATTTTTGGAAAAACCTAAAAGTTTTTGTATTTTCTTATTGCAAAATCCTTTTTTTATGGTATGATAGAGATAAGAAATGAATTTTTTTCTGAGAGAAGGAGGTTCCGTTTATCATGACAGAAGGATTAAAATGGATTACCAACGAAGTGCCAAAATCAAAGGATTCTTATCTGGAGCTGATGTCTGAAAAGAACGTAAAAAAAGCAAATGAGTTTCATAAAAGCTTTCCGCAGTACAGCGTCACTCCTCTGAAAAAATTAGGCGCGCTTGCACAGTACCTTGGGGTAAAAGGCATTTACTGTAAAGACGAATCTTACCGGTTCGGACTGAATGCTTTTAAGGTTCTTGGCGGTTCTTACGCAATGGGGCGTTACATAGCAAAGGAGCTTGGCAAAGATATAAGCGAGCTCCCATATAACGTACTTTCTTCTGAAAAACTCCGTGAGGAATTTGGTCAGGCAACATTCTTTACCGCAACAGACGGAAATCATGGAAGAGGCGTTGCATGGGCAGCAAACCGTCTGGGACAGAAAGCTGTTGTACGTATGCCGAAGGGCACTACAAAAACACGTTTTGACAACATTGCAAAAGAAGGTGCAGTTGTTACTATCGAAGATATGAACTACGATGACTGCGTACGAATGGCGGCTGCGGAAGCGGCAAAAACAGAGCACGGTATTATTGTACAGGATACTGCATGGGAAGGATACGAGGAAATTCCGGCATGGATTATGCAGGGCTACGGCACGCTTGTAAGGGAAGCGGACCAACAGTTAAAGGAAGATGGCGTGGAACGCCCGACTCATGTATTCGTTCAGGCAGGTGTAGGATCACTGGCAGGAGCAGTCGTTGGATATTTTGCAAACAAATACCGGGAAAACCCACCTGTTATGGCTGTATGTGAAGCAAGCGCTGCAGATTGCCTCTACCGCTCTGCTGTCGCTAAAACAGGAAATCTTGTAAACGTTACAGGTGACCTTCAGACTATTATGGCTGGTCTTGCCTGCGGGGAAGGCAATACCATTGGCTGGGACATTCTGAAAAACCATGTAACTGTATTTGCATCCTGTCCTGACTGGATGAGCGCAAAAGCAACCCGTATTTATGCAAATCCTCTTGAGGGCGACCCGCACATTGTATCTGGAGAATCCGGTTCTGTTCCTCTTGGACTTTGCTACACTGCTCTTCACGATGAAGATGCAAAAGATTTAAAAGAAGCATTAAAACTTGATGAAAATTCTGTTGTTCTTGTTATTTCCACAGAAGGAGATACAGATCCTGTCCGCTATAAAGAAATTGTATGGGATGGTCTTTACGGAACAGAGGAATCTTTAAGCAAATAATGATATATTAGGGAGGTTTTTATTATGGATTACGCAAAAATTAATGAAGCTGCAAAAAATTATGAGGCTGATATGACAAAGTTCCTTCGGGATCTTGTAAAAATCCCGGGAGAAAGCTGCGGTGAAAAAGGTCACATCATGCGCATCAAGGAAGAAATGGAAAAACTGGAATTTGACAAAGTGGAAATCGATCCTATGGGCAATGTTTTAGGATATATGGGAACAGGCAAAACTCTCATCGGATTTGATGCCCATATTGATACCGTAGGAATCGGAAACAGAGACAATTGGAATTTCGACCCATACGAAGGCTTTGAAACAGCGGAAGAAATCGGCGGACGCGGAACTTCCGACCAGATGGGCGGTATTGTTTCCGCTGTATACGGCGCAAAGATTATGAAAGACTTAAATCTTCTCAATGATAAATTCCAGGTTCTTGTAACCGGTACCGTTCAGGAGGAAGACTGTGACGGTCTTTGCTGGCAGTACATTATCAATGAAGATAAGGTTCGTCCGGAATTTGTTGTATCTACAGAGCCTACAGACGGCGGTATCTACAGAGGACAGCGCGGACGTATGGAAATCCGCGTGGACGTAAAAGGTGTTTCCTGCCACGGTTCCGCACCGGAACGCGGCGACAACGCCATCTACAAAATGGCTGACATTCTTCAGGATGTACGCGCATTAAACGAAAATGACGCAGCAGATGACAAAGAAGTAAAAGGTCTTGTAAAAATGCTGGACGAAAAATATAACCCACAGTGGGAAGAAGCACGTTTCCTTGGAAGAGGAACAGTTACTACCTCCGAAATTTTCTATACTTCCCCAAGCCGCTGCGCAGTTGCAGACTCCTGCTCCGTATCTCTTGACAGACGTATGACAGCAGGCGAAACATGGGAAAGCTGCTTAGATGAAATCCGCGCTCTTCCATCTGTAAAGAAATATGGCGATGACGTTACCGTATCCATGTATGAATACTCCCGTCCGTCCTGGACAGAGCTTGTATACCCAATTGAGTGCTACTTCCCTACATGGGTAATTCCCAAAGACCATAAGGTTACAAAAGCACTGGAAGAAGCATACACAGGACTGTACGGAACAGAGCGTGCAGGTAATGCAGAGACAGAAGCTATGAGAAAAGCCCGTCCTCTTACAGATAAATGGACCTTCTCTACAAACGGTGTTTCCATTATGGGAAGAAACGGCATTCCATGTATCGGTTTCGGTCCCGGCGCAGAAGCACAGGCTCACGCTCCAAACGAAAAAACATGGAAAATCGACCTGGTAAGATGCGCTGCTGTTTACGCTGCTCTTCCAGGCGCATACTGCAAATAAGAAATAATATATAACTTTCATACCTCCACAGTTATAAAGTTTATAAAATCACATTGCACAGAAAGGATATAAAAATATGAAAACATTACAGGATTACATTGACAAGCTGAACCGTCTGAATTTTAAAGAAATGTACAACAACGATTTCTTCTGGACATGGGACAAAACAGACGAGGAACTGGAAGCAGTCTTTACTGTAGCAGATGCTCTCCGCTTCATGAGAGAAAACAACATCTCCACAAAGGTATTTGAAAGCGGTCTTGGCATTTCTATCTTCCGCGATAACTCTACACGTACCCGCTTCTCTTTCGCTTCCGCCTGCAACCTTCTTGGACTTGAAGTACAGGATCTTGACGAAAAGAAATCCCAGATTGCACACGGAGAAACTGTTCGTGAGACAGCTAATATGGTTTCCTTTATGGCAGACGTAATCGGTATCCGCGACGATATGTACATCGGCAAAGGTCACGCTTATCAGAAAGAATTTATGGATGCTGTTACAGAAGGAAATAAAGACGGCATTTTAGAGCAGCGTCCTACTCTTGTGAACTTACAGTGCGACGTAGATCACCCAACGCAGTGTATGGCAGATATGCTTCACATTATCCATGAATTTGGCGGTGTAGAAAACTTAAAAGGCAAAAAACTTGCCATGACATGGGCTTACTCTCCATCTTACGGCAAACCTCTTTCCGTACCTCAGGGTGTAATCGGTCTTATGACACGTTTTGGCATGGACGTAGTTCTTGCACATCCGGAAGGATACGATGTTATGCCTGAGGTAGAAGAAATCGCAAGAAAGAATGCAGCAGCAAGCGGCGGTTCTTTCACAAAAACAAACAGCATGGAAGAAGCTTTCAAGGACGCAGATATTGTATATCCAAAGAGCTGGGCTCCATTTGCAGCTATGGAAACACGTACCAATCTTTACGGAGAAGGCGATTTCGACGGTATTGATAAACTGGAAAAAGAACTTCTTGCACAGAATGCACAGCATAAAGACTGGGCTTGTACAGAAGAATTAATGAAGACAACAAAAGACGGAAAGGCTCTGTATCTCCACTGCCTCCCTGCTGATATTACAGGCGTAAGCTGTGAGACAGGCGAAGTGGACGCAAGCGTATTTGACCGCTACCGCATTCCGCTTTACAAAGAAGCAAGCTTCAAACCATATATCATTGCTTCTATGATTCTTCTTTCCAAATTCGAAAATCCACAGGAGCTTCTGAAAAAACTGGAAGTAAAAGCTGCTCCGAGAATTTTGAAATAATTTTATCTTAATACAAAGGGGCTGTAGCAATACAGCCCTGCTTTTCTTTGGGAGGTTTTTATTATGTATAAAAGAAAACGAATTGTCATTGCTCTTGGAGGAAACGCACTTGGGGATACGCTTCCGGAACAGATGAAGGCAGTAAAAACAACAGCAAAAGCGCTTTGTGACCTGATCGAAGAAGGTCATCAAGTTGTAGTTGTCCACGGCAACGGTCCACAGGTTGGCATGATCAACAATGCTATGTCTGCTCTTTCCAGAGAAGATGCCTCACAGCCAAACACACCTCTCTCTGTATGTGTTGCCATGAGTCAGGCATACATTGGATACGACTTGCAAAATGCTCTTCGGGAAGAACTTCGCAAACGGGGCTTTATGCGCACCCCTGTTGTAACCGTTGTCACACAGGTCCGCGTAGATCCAGATGACCCGGCATTTGAAAATCCAAGCAAACCAATCGGACATTTTCTCACAAAAGAGGAAGCTGAATATCAGGCCGCCGCTTACGGGCATATTATGAAAGAAGACGCCGGAAGAGGTTATCGCCGCGTGGTTGCTTCGCCAAAACCTGTGGAAATTGTCGAGCAGGATGCCATCAACAGCCTTGTAGATGCAAATAAAATCGTTATTTGCTGTGGTGGAGGCGGAATTCCTGTGGTATTAAAAGAAGATCATTTAAAAGGCGCTTCTGCCGTAATAGACAAAGATTTTGCAAGCTGCCTTCTTGCAAAAGAGCTGGACGCAGATATGCTGATCATTCTCACTGCCGTGGAAAAAGTAGCCATCCATTTTGGAAAAAAAGACGAGAAATGGCTTTCTGATCTTACAGTAGAAGAAGCAAAAAAATATATGGAAGACGGAGAATTTGCAGCAGGCTCCATGCTTCCGAAAGTACAGGCTGCCGTTGACTTCGCCTCCTCTGCACCTGGCAGAACGGCTATGATCACGCTCCTTGAAAAAGCAAGGGATGGCATCCACGGAAAAACCGGAACAACCATCCACATGTAATTTTTAATCTTGTACTTTATTTTTTAGCTCCGGCATCACCGTTGCAAGCATGGTAAAGAAACAGGCACATCCACCGATCAAATTGGAAATCGGCTCTGCCCAGAACACCCCGTCTACTCCAAGTCCTGCCACATGAGGCAGGACAAGAGTGAGGGGGACTACAATAATGGCTTTTCGAAGAAGGGAGAAAAAGGTTGCCTGCTTCGACTTTCCAAGCGCCACAAACACACTTTGCCCCGTAAACTGAAGTGCCATAAAGCAGAATCCGAAAAAGTAAATATGAAGAGCGGGAACACCTCTTGATACCAGTCCGGGATCCGTATTAAAAATGCGAATAAACACTTCCGGGATCAGTTTTAAAAGTCCCCAGGCTGCAAAGGTGTACGTGATACAGATTACCGTCACAAACCGGATTGCTTTCTTTACACGGTCATATGCCTTTTCCCCGTAATTAAAACTCATAACAGGAGAAGCTCCGTTCGTAAGCCCCATAACCGGCATCGTGCAAATATCTCTCACAGAGCTTAGCACCGTCATAACAGCAACATAAATATCCCCTCCGAAATTCTGAAGGGTAGAATTGCATACAATCTGTACAAGACTGTTTGTAAAAGCCATAATAAATCCAGATACACCCAGTCCCAAAATACTTTTCACTCTCTTCCACTTCAGCCGGAAGGCTTCTTTTTTCAGCTTCAAAACTGCCCTTTTCCCTGTTAAAAATCTCATCACCCATAAAGCAGAAAAAAACTGAGAAAGAATTGTTGCAAGAGCCGCTCCCTGTACTCCCATATGAAATGCAAAAATAAAAACAGGATCCAGAATAATATTTAAGACAGCACCGATCAATACCGTCAGCATTCCCATATTTCCAAAACCCTGACTGTTAATAAACGGATTCATGCCAACGGAAATCATAACAAACACCGTTCCCAGAAGATAGATCCGCATATATGAGCCTGCATAGGGAAATGTAGCGTCACTTGCCCCAAAAAGATATAAAAGAGGCTTATAAAAAAGAAGTCCCAAAAGCATGAGAATCAATCCCGTATAAACGAGAAGAATAAAAGAATTTCCCATAATCTTCTCCGCCTCTTCTTTATTTCCCCTCCCTCGCTCCATCGCGCACAAGGGAGAACCGCCATTTCCATAAAGATAAGTAAAGGCAGTAACAAGAGAAATTACCGGGAAACAAAGTCCCACTCCTGTAAGCGCCAGCGTTCCCACCTCGGGGATTCTTCCTATATAAATTCTGTCTACCACATTATATAAAAGATTTAAAAGCTGAGCCAGCGTAAGGGGAACGGCAACCTCCAAAATATTTCGATATACGTTTCCATGTGAAAAATCTGTCTGATGTGCCTTCAATGTCTCTCTCCTCTTTTCTTTATTTCTCTGTTATCCATATAATCTATATCTTCCAATTCTCTTTCGCCTTTTGTCTGATACACAACAATATCTGTGGGATGCGCATTTAAAATCTTCTTTCCTCCCACATCGCCCGTCAGAGAAAAAAGCTTCTCATAATATTTTCTTGAAAAAATACAGGGATTTCCTTTTTTTTCTCCATTCTGCATACACGCCATGCCTTTTTCTGATTCCCAGAAAACTTCCAGAAGCCCCATAACACTTTCCCAGGTCAGCCAGGGCTGGTCTGCTACTGTAAAAAGACAGGCATCTGCCTCCTTATTTTCCTTTAAGCCAATTTTCAGAGAAGAGGAAATGCCCTCCTCAGGATGGGGATTATAACACACCTTTGCTCCCATTTTTTCTGCTGTCTCTCCAACTTCTTTATACTGGGTCACAACTGTGACAGGACAGAAAATCCCTGTCTTTTTTAAAACTTCTTTCTGTGCCTTAAAAAGACAGGAAAGGGTTCTTTGATACATGGGGCTTCCCTCTATTTCATACAGAAGTTTATTTGCGCCAAAACGGCGGCTGTTTCCAGCCGCCAGCATAATCCATGCTGTGTTTTTCTTTTTTTCTCTGAGGCTTCCACAGAAAACCTGAACGCCCATATCAGAAAGCTCCCTTCTTATCTTATTAAGAGTTTCCCTTTCTTTTACAGTATCCATTTTGTTTAAATACACACGGTATTCTCTTTCTCCCACTCCTTTTAAAAGTCCATCTCTGCTGCTAACCGCTTTTATCATATCTTGAGGACAAATAATGTCCGTTTCTTTTTTTCCAAGAAACAAAGCCGTCTCCCTCGGACAATAAGCAGCTTCTTTTATGGATTTTCCAAGAGAGTCCAACCCACAAACTGCAATGACAAGATCTGTAAAATCAGGAATAACCGGCTCCCATTCCATCGGAATTTTAAAAGGCTTTTTTCTCGCTCCGTCTGCCTCAATAAGAAGCACATCACACAACTCTGAAAGTTTTTTTAATTTTTCATAAGGAAGAGAGGACAGTTTTTTCTTTTGTATATCTATGGAAGCAACCAGAACGTATCCGTGCTTGAATATAAGCGCTTCAGCCCCTTCCCCATCGAGGGCAAAGGGACGCTCTTTTTCCATTGCCATATGTGTAGTCGTCGTGACAGCTACTTTTTTTCCCGCCTGTACCAGCTCTTCTGTCAGACGCCAGATAAGACTTGTCTTTCCGCCACTGCCCACAACTGCAATTATTCTGTGAGATGGCCTAATATGAAGCCCGGAAAGAAATTCAGAAGAAACTGATCTCATAATGGCAGGACTCCTCTGGAAAGAAGAATTTCCACAACACTTCCTGCAATGCATCTCGCTTTATCGGAAATGGTATAGCAGTTTTCTTTCTCTTCTTTTCTCGGGTCTATATCTGCAATTTTCATTCCTTTATGAACTTTATAACCGTCTCTTATAATTCCTCTTAATATCCCGGTAAGAGAAGCAAGTACAGGCACATCTCCCACAGTTGCAATCACCTGTCCTTTTTCCACAAAGTCTGCAATTTTCATTTTATTTAAAATGACACCCTCTGCCGGAGAATGAATGACTCTCTCTCTTCCCACTCCTGCAATCAGCCCGGGAGTTCCTGTATTCGGAAGAGCTTCCCCATCCTCTATGATTTTTCCAAGGTCATGACCTCGCATGGTTTCAACCACAAAATCCACATCATAACCTGCGGCAAATCCGGGACCCAGAGCAATCGTAAGAGGCGCCATCTCCTTTGTTGTTCCAAGATTTCTTTTTGCAAGAATCGCGTCTATCACCGCATCGGGCGCAAACTCTTTTATACACGCCCCTTTCTCATCTGCAAGAAGGGGAATTTCCCCTTCCTGCCATACCTTTTCACATTCTGCCGTAGAAGCAATTTTTCTGCAGAGAATACCCTCCACAAAAGACTCTCCTTCATAAACGGCTTCACAGAAAGACACTTCTCTTCGAATGGCGCTTGGCGCTTCACTTTCCAATATCAGAACGCGATAACCGCATCGATACAGTCTGTGAATCACACCGCTTGCCAGATCTCCGCCACCGCGTACGAGAATTCTGTTATTTTTCATTTTCCCTTTGTCTCTCCAACTGTTCATTATTTACTTTTTCTACTGCATTGACAATATTCTGATAACCTGTACATCGACAGAGGTTCCCCGCCATATGCTTTTTGATTGCCTCTCTTGTAAGCTTTTCTCCCCGTTCCAGAAGAACCGTTGCGGACATAACAAAACCAGGTGTGCAGAATCCGCACTGAATAGCGCCCTCTTCAATAAAAGCCTCCTGGATTCTTGTAAGCTCACCGTCTTTTTCAAGTCCTTCCAGTGTACGGATATTTTTGCCTTCTGCCCACACAGCCATGTAAATACAGGAATCTATGGTTTCTCCGTCCACAATAACCGTACAGGCGCCGCACTCTCCTACTTCGCAGCCTTTTTTTACAGAGGTAAGCCCAAGATGATTGCGAAGCATATCAAGAAGCGACTCTCTCACATCCACATACTCGGCTACTTCTTTTCCGTTTACGGTACACTGTACCAATCTTAAATCTTTTTTCATGATGGTTCACCTCCTGCAAGCCGAACAGTTTCTTTTAATGCCCGGGCTGCAATTTCCCCGCCAATCTGAAGACGGAATTCCTTTGACGCTCTCCAGGAGTCTCTCGGGTTAATCTCTTCCCGAACAAGAGTTTTTATTTTTTCATAAAGTGCTTCTCCGATTTCCATTCCCCTTAATGCAGCTTCCGTTTTTTTACACCGATAAGGTACAGGCGCTGCCACGCCAAAGGTGATCCGCACATCTTCCAGAGTATTTGCTGCCGTATCTACTTTACTTACCACACTGCAGCTCAATGTTGCAATGTCCATTGCATTTCTCATGGAATATTTAATATAATGTCCGTGATAGCCCTGATATTCTTTTCCCGGGATAATAATGTGCGTCAGTACATCGCCACAATGTAAATCTACTTTTCCCGGTCCTAAGTAAAACATATCGATCGGAACGGTACGTCCCCCTTCTCCGTCTGCAATCCGCAGCATGGCATTAAGAGAAAATAAAGTTGGCGCACTATCTGCACTGACGGCCCCGTTACATACGTTTCCCCCGATTGTCCCAATATTTCGAACCTGCGGACCACCTACCTGATCCACTGCCTCTCCGAGAACGGAAATGTGTTCCCGGATCACAGGATCATTTGTAACATGGGAAAAAGTAGTACCTGCACCAATATAAATATCTCCGGAGTCCATAAGCGTCACTCCCTGTATTTCCTTTATATCTCTTATGGAAACAAGAGAAGTTCCCGCCATTTTTCCCTCTCTTATTTTGATCAGTACATCGCTTCCCCCGGAAATAATCCTTGCGTCCGGGTGCTCTTTTAAAAGATTTACTGCTTCTTTTATACTCTGTGCATTATAGTAATTTTCAATATCATACATACAAAAACCCCCTTTCTTTTAAATCAGTCCCGCTTCTTTAAAGCCTGAAATCAGTCTCTGCGGTGTGAGAGGATTTTCGTTAAAGGCTACGCCCGTTGCATGAAGCACTGCGTTTCGAATGGCAGGAGCTGCCGGAATCGCCGGAGGCTCTCCAAGCGCCTTATTTCCATAAGGCCCCATAGGGTCTTCAAGCTCCACGAAATCCACATCAAGATCCGGTGTATCCATAGTTGTCATAATCTTGTAATCAAGCAGTGTTCCATTTAAAGGTCTTCCTGTTTTTTCATCGAGAAGAAGCTGCTCAGAAAGTCCATATCCCATTCCCATAGACATACCGCCTTCTACCTGCATTCTGGCAAGCTGCGGATTAATAAGCTTTCCGCTGTCATGTACGTTAATAATATCAAGAATCTTTATTTTTCCAAGTTTTAAATCTACTTCAACTTCAACAAAACAGCAGCCTGTTGCAATAGTATTTTTCTTTACCTGAGTAGATACCTCTGCTGTGATCGCAGAAGAGTTTGTAAGGCTGTAATAGCTTTCCATCGCAAGCTCTTCCAGGGAAAGCACTTTCTGCCCGTCTGCAAGAATCCATCCGTGATCCAGGCTTAAGGTACGCTCCTCCCCTTCCAGAAGAGTCGCAGCATACTCAAGAATCTTATGAAGCATAAGCTCTGCACATTTCTTTACGGCAGTTCCCGTTACAAATGACTGCCTGGAAGCATAAGCTCCTGTATCAAAAGGTGTTATATCCGTATCCTGCATGGTCTGAATATGTATATCCTCCACGTCCATGTGAAGCGTCTCTGCTGCCATCTGAGAAAATACCGTATCTGCTCCCTGACCGATTTCTGTTGCTCCAAGGGAAAGCTGCATGCTTCCATCCTGGTTCAGCACAAGCCGGGCACCTGCAATCTCCAGAGAAATGGGCCATACACCCGTCTTGTAGGAAAACAGGGACATACCCACTCCTCTCCTTATATCTCCTGCCTGGTTTTCATAAGCTTTCCTTTTTTCATCCCAGTGAATATGTGCCGCTCCCTTTTCCAGACATTCAAAAATTCCGTTTGTGTTTGCTGCAATCGGCTTTAAGTAAGCATCCTGATAGTAGCCCTGTATCAGATTTCTTCTTCTGAACTCTAACGGATCCATGTTCAGCTCTTTTGCAATATCATCCATAAAACATTCTATCGCAAAAGCTGCCTGAGGAATGCCGTAAGCGCGCATGGCGCCTGCTGTAGGACAGTTTGTATATACGGTATATGCCTCACCTTTTATATTCGGACATGCATACTGTAATCTCCATGCAGTAAGACCATTTGCTGCAATTGCATGTCCGTGAGAAGCATACGCTCCCTGATTCGAAATTGCAAGCATATCTTTTGCGAGAAGATGTCCATTTTTGTCCACTCCTGCTGTTAAATCATATTCTATGGAATGCCTTGTTCTTGTATTGCAGAAAGTTTCCTCTCTCGTCACATCAAGTTTTACAGGACGTCCGCCTACCAGTGTGGTAAGAAATGCGTTTAAGGGTTCATACAGTACATCCTGCTTGTTTCCAAATCCGCCGCCTATATATGGCTTGATCACGCGAACCTTTCCCCAGGGAATTCCAAGCGCCTGCCCGATCACACGGCGAACGATATGGGGAATCTGTGTAGAAGTGACCACAACAATTCTTCCCTTTTCCATATATGCATAAGATATAGGATTTTCAATATGACAGTGCTGCACAATCGGAGTTTTATAATTCCTTTTTATGACCGTGTCCGAATCCTTAAGCCCCTGTTCCACATTGCCGATAAAGAAATTAGAGCGTGCCAGGACATTATCTTTCTTATCAAGATGAATGGGATGCTGACTGCCGTACATGGATTTTCTCGGATGGATTTCCACCGGATATTCCTCATACTCCACTTTAATAAGTTTTAAAGCCCGGGCTGCCGTCACTTCATCCTCCGCAACAACTGCAGCTATGTCATCCCCATAATACCGCACTCTTCCCGTTAAAAGATTACGGTCCGCTATGTCCTGATGTGCCAGTTCTACTGACCAGGGATGCCCCGGTGTTGGATAACAATGCTCCGGAACATCTTTAAAAGTCACTACCTTCACCACTCCGGGAAGCGCCTCTGCCTCACTTGTATCAATTGAAGTGACAATTCCGTTTCCGATTGTCGCATGGTACACCTTTGCCACAAGGCAATTCTTTGGCGCCATATCATCTGTAAACTGCGCTCTGCCCGTAACCTTTTCATAAGCATCTACTCTTGGAATACTCTTTCCAATCATAATGTCACCTTCTTTGCTTGAATTTTTAAAAGAAGCCGGACAAAGCCCTGGAGGAATCTCTGTTCTCCTCAGGACTTCAGTCCGGCTCTGAACCATGCTGCTCGTTATAGATTCCTGAACATATCTTACTTTTTCTGATAAGGAGTATTGCTCACTGGAAGAGAAGTACGAAACTCTCCATCCATTTTATAATATGCTCCTGCAATAGCAGGGGCTGTGGGGATAGAGGTAATCTCTCCGATTCCAATTGCTCCGCACGCAACCGGAAGTCCTTTCTTCTCCACAATGATACTCTCTACTTCAGGAATTTTATTTGCTTTTGGTAATCCTAGTGTACCATATTTGGCAGTCGGTTTGCAATCTAAAATTGGATATTTTTCTGTTAATGCAAAGCCATATGACATAATGACTCCGCCTTCAATCTGCCCTTCTACGGAAAGAGGATTTACTGCTTTCCCCACATCATGAGCAGCCACAATTTTTTTTACAGTTCCGTCTTCATTTAAGATACAGACTTGTGTGGCATAGCCATACGCAACATGAGAAACCGGGTTTTTCTTATCGCTTCCCATCGGATCGGTTGCTGCAAGATATTCCCCTGTATATTCCTTTCCCTCCAGTTCAGAAAGAGAATGGACTGATAAATCTTCTTTCATTCTTTCACAGGCTCTTTTTACAGCTTCTCCCGTAATCAGCGTCTGTCTTGAACCGGAAGTTGTTCCGGAATCCGGCGCTGTCCAGGTATTCGAAGCATCGTAGTAAATTTCTTCTCGCTTCAAGGATAAAATTTCTGATACCATCTGTACAAGAACGGTTCCAAGCCCCTGACCGATACAGGAAGCTCCTGAATGAATTTCCACACGTCCATTTCTCACAAGAAGACGCGCTCTTCCCCAGTCAGGAAGTCCCACACCTACTCCCGCATTCTTCATCGCACATGCAATTCCCGCATACGGACTGCTTTCATATGCATCTTTTACCGCCTCCAAAGTCTCTGCAAGACCTGTAGACGCATCAACAAGCTGTCCGTTTGGCAGCTCCTGTCCCGGTCGAATGGCATTTCTGTATCTTATTTCCCAAGGGGAAATCCCCACAATCCCTGCCATTTTTGTGAGAAGCATTTCTATCGCAAAGCAAGTCTGCGTCACTCCGAATCCACGGAATGCTCCTGCCGGAGGATTATTTGTATAATAAGCCTTTCCATCAATATCAAAATTCTGATAATTATACGGACCGGAAGCATGGGTACAGGCACGCTGTAAAACAGGTCCTCCAAGAGAAGCATATGCTCCTGTATCTGCAATTACAGTTGCTTTCACTCCCTGTATAATTCCATTTTCATCACAGCCAAGGGTAAATTCCATATCCATAGGATGGCGTTTTGGATGAATCAAAATACTCTCAGCTCTTGTAAGCTTCACTTTTACCGGACGCTTTGTAAGATAAGCGATCATAGCTGCATGATGCTGGACAGTTACATCCTCTTTTCCTCCAAAACCACCGCCTACCAGCTTGTTTCTCACCTTTACTTTCTCGGCAGGAAGTCCTAAAAGCGCCATACATTCATGCTGCGTATCATATACTCCCTGATCGGATGAATAAATGATCACGCCGTCTCCATCCGGAACAGCAACGGCACATTCCGGTTCCAAAAAGGCATGTTCCGTCCACGGTGTATGGAATGTATCAGAAAGTACATGAGCAGAGTTTCGAATTGCCGCTTCTGCATCTCCTCTGTGCACATGCCAGTGAGAAAGCAGATTGTCCTTCTCCTCTTCGTGTACCTTTGGAGCGTCTTCCGCCATTGCCTCATAAGGATTGCGCACCATAGAAAGCTCTTCATATTCTACTTCTATCTGCCGTTTTCCTTCCTCCACTGCTTCCAGATTCTCGCCTGCTACAAGAGCAATCGCATCTCCAAGATAATGTGTCAGATGGCCTACAGGAATCAAACCATCCCAGTCCTGTTTTAAGTGTCCTACTTTTACGCTTCCCGGAATATCCTCCGCTGTAAATACAGCTACTACTCCCGGCACTTCTTTTGCTTTTTCTGTATGAATTGCTTTCACCCTGGCTCTGGGATACGCTGAACGAAGGGCGCTTCCGTAAATCATACCTTCCATGTGTATGTCGTCCGGGTATTCTCCGTAACCCAAAACTTTTTCTCTGACATCTACTCTTGGAACTCGCTCTCCCAGCTTCCAGGTATATTCTTTTTCTTTTGGAAGGCCTTCTCTTTTATATTTTGCAGCAAGCAAAATACCATCTATAATTTTTTTATATCCTGTACAGCGACATATGTTATTTTTAATGGCATCTGCCGCCTCCGCTCTTCCTGGATTCGGATTTTTATCAATAAGCGCTTTTGCACTTATCACCATTCCGGGAATGCAGAAGCCGCACTGTACGGCTCCCGCTTCTCCAAAGGCGCGGACAAAAATTTCTTTTTCTTCCTCCGGAAGTCCCTCTACAGTCATAATATGCTTTCCTTCCAGTTTGGAAAGTTTCGGCACACATGCCTTTGTTGCCTTTCCATCAATAAGAACATGACATGTTCCGCAGGCGCCTTCGCTGCAGCCGTCCTTTACAGAAGTAAGACCGCACACATCCCGCAGAAACGGAAGGAGTTTCATATCCTGTTCCTCATAATATTCTTTTCCGTTTACAAAAAAGTGAAACATAAGCCGCCTCCTTTAAAAAGGATTATTTTAAAAGATAATCGTAATCGTCAATCACTGCGCAGATCAGACGGCGAAGTCCCTCATACAGAGGATCTGACGGGTCATCTGCCTTACAGCTTGTTATTTTTCCAAGGAACCGCACTGTACATTCTTTTGTTTCTTTGTTTGTAACAAAGAATCCATCGTTTGTACTGTCCTTCATGTCCTCTTCTGCTGCAAATAAAGTAAATTTATCTTTATATGGTGCGCTTGCGTAAGGACAGAAGCTCTTACAATTTCCGCACTCATTACACATATAATCTACGTGGATAATCTGGTTCATTGCCATTCCCGGAACTTTAATGGAAATATTTGCTCTGTTTGGACATACATCTACACAGTTTTCACAAATCTTGTTGCATACAAGGCAGCGCTCTTTTTCTGTTTCTTTCTCGCTCCTCTCTGCAAGAATACCTTTCTTTTCAAAGCAGCTTTCTTCTGTCTCCTGAACTTCTGTGTCTTTTACAACTGCTTCTGCCAGAATGGCTTCTGCTGCAAGCTGAGCATCTCGAATTGCCTCTACGATCGTAGCCGCTCCGCCTGCACCGTCTCCAATAAGATAAACACCGGAAACACCTGTTTCCATTGTTTTCTGATTATATTTTGCCTTTCCTCTTTCGTTTATTTCAATACCGTTTGCCTGATAAATTTCTGCGTCTGTTTTTTCTCCCACAGCTACGATGACTGTATCTGCCGGAACTTCCTCTGTCTTTCCTGTCTCTGTAACAGAAGCTCTTCCGGAAGCATCTGCCTTTCCAAGTTCCATCACTTTACAGAGAAGCTTTCCGTTTTCCAGACTTACAGGAGAAAGAAGCTCTCTAAATTCCACACCGTCTTCCAGAACTTCTAAAAGCTCATCTTCTGCTGCCGGCATATATCGTTTTGTTCTTCTGTATACAAGGAACACCTTCTCCACACCATTTGTACGAACAGCAGCTCTCGCAGTATCCATAGCCGTATTTCCGCCGCCGATTACAACTACATGCTTTCCAAGGTCTACGTTTCCGTCTTTTTCCTTAAATTCTTTTAAGAAATGAATGGCATTAACGGCTTCGCCTTTTTCCAGTTTTAAAGTTCCCGGTTTTCCTGCGCCGATTGCCACAATCACTGCGTCGTAGCCTTCTGCTTTTAGGGCATTGTAATCTTTGATTTCTCTGTTAGTCTCAATTTTTACGCCAAGCTTTGTAAGAAGGGATACATCTTTATCAATGGCTTCTTCTGAAATTCTAAATCCTGGAATTACATAACGAATCACGCCGCCAAGTTTTTCTTCTTTTTCAAAAACAGTTACATCCACACCGGCTCTGCCAAGGAAATATGCCGCTGCCATACCAGCAGGACCACCGCCTACAACTGCTGCTTTTTTGCCGTTTGCGTTTGCTGCTTTTATTTCATTTATCACTTCTTCATAGCCGTTTTCTGCTGCAACAAGCTTCGTACCTCTTATATTAACCGGCTCTTCATAGAAATTTCTTGTACATTTTGTCATACAGTTATGGGCACATAAAGTTCCTGTAATAAATGGAAGTGCGTTTTTCTCAAGAATGACTCTCAGCGCCTCCGCATATTTTCCCTCTCCTGTCAGCTTAATATACGTTGGAATATCCTGATGAATCGGACATCCTTCCATACACGGCGCATAGAAACAGTCAAGAAGAGGCACTTCCCTGTCACTCTTTCTATTTGGAATCGGTTTGATGTTCTTCACATGATGAGGATTTGTTACTGCATCAATAGCAAGGGCATTTAATGCCTCCACATCTATTCCTGTCCACTGAGACACATTTCCATCCATTATCTTTTCTGCCATCTGGGTAAATCTCTGGTATCCGCCCGGTTTTAAAAGAGTAGTTGCAACGGTTACCGGCCATATACCACAGGCTGTAATTTTATCAATATTATAATAATCCGCTCCGCCAGAATATGCGATGCGAAGTTTTCCGTCAAATTCTCTGGAAAGCTTTGCTGCAAGAGAAATAGATAATGGGAAAAGTGCCTTTCCTGACATATACATTTCCTCACTTGGAAGCTCGCTTCTTGTAACATCTACCGGGAATGTATTGGTAATCTTTACACCAAACGCAAGACCCAGCTCATCTGCAAGCGCCATCAGGCGTTTAAACATAGGGATAGCATCCTCATACTGAAGGTCATCACGGAAATGGAAGTCTCCAAACACCATGTAATCGTATCCCATATCGTCCATTGTTTTTCTTGCAAACTCATATCCAAGAAGAGTCGGATTACATTTGATAAAGGTATTCAGATGTTTCTCTTTGTAAAGATGAGTTGCAATGCTCTCAATTTCATTTGGAGGGCAGCCATGGAGAGTAGATATGGTTGCAGAATTACAGATATTAGAAGGAATCGCTTCAATATCTTCTCTTGTCACCTTCTGGAAAGAATCCACATGGTCTAAAAGCCACTGGCGGCATTCCTTAAAGATTTCCGTGTTCTTTGCTTCCATCATATTATTAATAAAGTTATCTACTTTCGGCTCTTTAATTCCTGCAAGGTCATAACCAACAGAAATATTAAACTGGAAGCCATCCTGATCTCCAAGACCAAACTCTTTTGCAATTACGTGAAGAGCAAACCATGCCTTAATATACTCGTTCATTGCATCGGAAACGTAAAGTTCTGTGGACCACTCGCAGTTATAGCATTCATCTTCTGCAAGAATACACGGTTTGTTTACACAGGCTGCAAGCTCCGGTCCGTCCATTTTCTGAACGGTTTTCAGCTCAAAGAAACGTGCGCCTCCATAGTAGGAAGCTACGATATTCTGTGCAAGCTGTGTGTGTGGCCCTGCTGCCGGTCCAATGGGATTTTCCAATTTTCTTCCAAATAAATCAAGTTTTTTAGAAGTATCTGCCACATAGGCTCTATGTACGCCAAACACAGTATCTCTTTTCTTTTTTTCCTCTAAAATCCATTCCATAATCTGTCCAAAGGACATACAGGACATTCTGTCACTCATAGAAAGACCTCCTTATTTTCCACTGTTAATATCATCTGCAAGCTCTTTTGCCGCCTGACGGCAGTCAGCCATTACTTTTTCTGCATCACATACGAGAATTTCTCTGTCCTTCATAAGCATCTTTCCGTTGCAGACAGTTGTTACTACATTGTTTCCGTTTGTACCGAACATCAGATGTCCGTTTACGTTATCTGCTCTCATTGGAGTAAGCGGATCATAATCAAGGACAATCACATCTGCGGCAGCTCCTTTTTTAAGAATACCCAGCGGTTTTTCAAAATATCTTCCTGCAATTTCCCGGTTTCCTTCAAACAGCATTTTCGGCACTTCACCCCATGCTGCATTCGGGTCGCAAAGATGGTGTTTGTGAAGCACATTTGCTACCTTCCAGGATTCCAGCATATCATGGGTATATCCGTCTGTTCCAAGACCTGTAAGAATTCCCTTATGCACAAGCGCCATAGTAGGAGGACATCCGCAGGCATTTCCCATATTGGATTCCGGATTATGCACTACCATCGTATCTGTGTCTTTAATTAAATCCATTTCATGTTCATTAATATAAATACAATGTCCCAGAAGTGTTTTCGGTCCCAGAATATTCCAGTCGTAAAGACGGTCTACGATTCTCTTTCCATGCTCTTTTAAGCATTGATGAAGATCGTAAATTCCCTCTGCCACATGAATATGGTATCCTACGCCTTCCGGCTTTAATTCATTGCAAAGCGCCATGGTTTCATCCGATATGGTAAAAGATGCATGCATACCCATCATACCGGCAACCATATGGTTTTTCTCTTTCTGCACATGCTTAATGAAGTTTACATTTTCCATTACGGATTCTCTTGATTTCTCCATGCCGTCACGGTCAGAAATTTCATAGCAGAGACAAGTACGAATTCCCAAATCTGTAGCTGCCTCTTCTATTGCATGAAGAGAACCGGTAATATGCCCGAAGCTTGCATGATGGTCAAAAACGGTTGTCACACCATTTCGAATAGAGTCAATATATGTAGCATAAGCGGAAAGCTTTGTCTGCTCCAGTGTAAGATGACGGTCAATTGTCCACCACATACCATCCAGAATGTCAAGGAATCCCTGCGGATTATATCCCTTAATGCTTAGACCTCTTGCGAAAGCGCTGTAAATATGCTCATGAGCATTGATAAATGCCGGCATAATCACACCGCCTTTTGCATCTGTAAATTCTGCCTCCGGATATATTTTTTTCACGTCTTCTGTATTCCCTACCATTACAATGGTATTTCCGTCCATTGCAACTGCACCGTTTTCAATAAACGGATTTTCTTCATCACGTGTAATTACCCTTCCGTTTCCAATAATCAGCATATACAAACCTCCTTATTTTTGACAAGACAATACAAAATCGACCATTCTTTTTCTGTGAAAAGCACCAAAACACACTTTGAAATCCGAACATGTTTTGGGGAATTTCTACTATAATACAACTGTACCATACTTCCAAAAATATTTCAATAGAAATGCCAAAAAAATTTTGGTATTGCAAATTTTTTTGTCTTTTATAAAGAAATGCTTATCAAAAAACTGACACTAATAAAAACAGGCAGCTTAGGTTTCCCAAAAGCTGCCCGCATTTTAAAAGGCTTATCTCTTTTCATCAATTATAAAGATTCTCTGACGGCGGCGCCGCCAGAACATCATAAAGTTCTGCCTGCGTTGCATCCATATACGGTTGAAGATATAAAATACCAAGAATATTAAAGGTAAACGCATTCAAAAAAAGCCACGGTAAAAAAGATAAATCCAGAACAAACGCATTTCCTTTCTGCCCATACATCATCTCCCTTGTTCTGTCAAATGCTTCCTGTTTTGACATTCCCGGATTCTCGGCAAGGAGATACGGTATCATTTTGTATTCGTAACTTTTGACAATACCGGGAATCACAAGCAAAAGCGTCCACAGGAAGATAAATAAATCCCGGAAAAACATTATCTTCACAATATTCCAGTACTGACCGGAACGAAATGGGGCAAGAATTTTTCCAACAGAGGGGGCGGAATAAAGATTCTCTATATAAAATCCTCTGGCACCTACTTCCAGCACGTTTCCCACAAAAATTTTTAAAAGAATAAAAATCGATTCAAGTATTAAAAGCGCACCCAGGGCAAGCGCACTGAACAGCCATACAAAAGGCGCTGCCGAATTCATGGAAAATCTCAGTGTTCCATCATACACCTCCGTGTGCGTCACTGTATTTGCCACACTGCTGCTGCCTCCTCCGCCGCTTCCAATCCCGACCGCAACAGCAAGGATTAAACTGACCACAACAGCCGCCCAGTAATTCTTTCTCAATGCCTGTTTTCCCCTATATTTCAAATCTCTGCAATACCATACCTTCACAATATCACTCCTCTCTCAAAATCAGGCATCTTCTGCCCTTTTTCCATTCTTCTGTATCAAAATCCAGAGTATATCCCCTGCCGTTTTCTACATGCCACTGATAAAAGGGACGTTCCTCCACTGCGTACGCTTCCATAATATTCATAATCGCTCTTCCGATCTTACCACAAATGCAGCATTGGAAATATCTCCCCGGATACACCCTGTCACAGCTTTCCGAAAACCGAGAAGATTCCGCCTGCAAAATGACTCCCTGCTCTCTCCTCCCGGAAAAGGAAGTGTGCCGCCGCTTTCAATCCATGCCTGATATTCCAGATTTCCATCCAGCTCTTCATAATTTTTATTTTCAAAATCACCGAAATCGCACTCAGCCAGTTCATCTATCACATGAACCGGATAGTCCGGAAAAAGAATCTCTGCCGTTTCCACACATCTCTTCATAGGGCTCACATAAACAGCCTGCGGGGCAGGATACTTCATCTGTCGCAGAAAATCCTTTCCCTCCTCGCAGAGAGACTCATCTGTCACACCGATATACCGTTTTTTCTTATTTCCCTCTGTCTGTCCATGACGAATAAGAGAAAGCCTAATCATTTTTTATCACCGTCCCGATCCCACAGATCACTCTTGTTACCTTGTGGCTTCCTGATGCAAGCTTTGTACAGATTCGTCCTACCGCCTCTCTGTACTCTCTTTCAAAAGCGTCCACAGGAACGAGCCCGTATCCTACCTCCTCGGACACAACTACTGCACCGGAATTTTTCTTCAGCAGAAGCTCTCCCACATTTCCAGGGTTTCTTCCTTCTCGGATTTCTTTTTTTATATACTCCTGAAAATTTAAAATCCCCTCTGCCGAAAGAAGCTCTTCCTCGCACATATCACCAGCCTCTTTCCATATAAGAGAAGGGTATTCTTTCTTCGCATAATCTGTTTTACCCTGAAATGCACCACCGATAATCAGCTCCATTTTGGATTCCTCCTTTATGTATCACTTAGATTTCTTATACTGCAATTACGCACGAAAGTGCAAGGCTCCACGCCATACCAAGCTCACAGAGACAGAGGAAATATCCGGAAAGATCTCCAGTTGTCCCCCCGAAATATTTCATTGCCATATGATAATACCAGGCAAAGATAAGAAGTGCTGTCACAAAAGTGATGATTCCCTTTAAGGGATTGATAAGAATCATCAGCATGAAGAGCACTACAAGATAAAAAATCAGTACGCCCTGTACAAGGCGATTTTCTGATTTTTGGGAAAATTCTGCAACGGTTCCGTCTGCCCTTGCTTTTGGAAACGATACCACGCCGATTCCGGAAAGACATCTTGATACCATAAAACCGAGAGCCATCAGGACTACACCGTCCGAAAAAGCCATAAGCTCACTGTAAGCCCCAAACCATGCCAGAAAATAAACGCAGGCAGTAATTACTGCAAAAGCTCCTGCATGAGAATCTTTAAGGATTTCCAGACGTCTCTCCCTCTCTCTCCATGAGCTTAAAGCATCCGCTGTATCAAGGAGTCCGTCCACATGGATTCCTCCTGTGACAAAAACCGGAAGTAATACAAGAACAGCAGCCGTAAAATTCTGTCCAAACCCAAAGTATTTTCCCGCATAAGCAGCCCCCATGCTCAAAAATCCGATTACCGTTCCCACAAACGGAAAGAAACAGATCATATATTTCATGTTTTCTTCTGTCCAGTCCGCACGGGGCATGGGAATTTTGGAAAACATGGAAAATGCCACCTTAAAATTATTCCAGAGGCTCTTCATCTATGCTGCCTCCCTTCACACATAAAGGAATTCCGTACACAACCTCATACACCTGGTCTGCCATTTCTCCAAGACATCTGTTAATCTTTCCCAAATATTTTCTGTAAGTTTCCGTCTCACCTTCGTAGAAAGCCGCCTCTGAAAAAATTTCATTTGTCACAATTACAAGATGACGCACATTTTTGGAAATTTCAGAAATTCCCTCCAGAATCTCTTTTACTGCATCATTCCCTGAACCGTCTTTTTGAAACATTTCATTTGCCACAAGATTTGACATACACTCCAGAAGAACCACACTGTCTGAGGGAAGAAAAAGCTCCTTTAAATTTGTATAGCGTTCTACTGTTTCAAAGCCTTTTCCTGCTCTCATATTTCTGTGTCTGCTGATTCTTTTTTTACTTTCCATATCAAAGGGATACATGGTAGCAATGTAAATGCGCCTTGCCTCCCCGAAAGAAAGAACTCTATCTTCTGCAAAAGCTGATTTTCCGCTTCCGCTTCCTCCTGTTACAAGAACAATCATTTTATTTTAACTCCTCATACTGCTCTACATGAATTTCTTCAAAGGTGCTCATAGAGTGATAAACTGCAATTCCAAGATCTAACAGAGGGAGAAGCGCAATCGCCCCTGTCCCTTCACCAAGGCACATATCTCCGTGGATCACAGCCTCCTTTTGTAAATACTCCAAAATCAACCGGGCTGCCGGTTCTTTGGAAACATGAGATGCAAGAATATATCCGGACACCTCCGGGCAAATACTAACTGCCACAAGAGCAGCCACACAGGAAATAAATCCATCCATAATTACAGGGATTTTAAGAGCCGCTCCACCTAAAAATACCCCTGCCATTCCCGCAATATCAAATCCGCCTACTTTGGCAAGTACATCTATTGCATCTTCTCTGTCCGGTTTATGAAGGGCAATGGCATCTTTGATTACCTTTATTTTTCGAGCAAGGCCTTCACTTGTAAGTCCGGCCCCTCTTCCGGTCATAGTCTCCACAGGTTCTTCCATAAGAACAGAAGCTACCGCGCTGCTTGTTGTCGTATTTCCAATCCCCATTTCTCCGGTTGCCAGAATCTGGTATCCTCTGTCCTTTAATTCCTCAGCCATAAAAATGCCTGCTTCTATGGCTTTTATTGCTTCTTCCCTTATCATGGCAGGCGTCTTTGCCATATTTTTTGTACCATGGGCCACCTTTAAATCTGTGCGGACTTTTGTATCTGCTGCCATTCCCACATCAACAGGATACACATCTGCTCCGCAGTTTTTTGCCATAATACAAGCTGTTGTCTCTGCTTTCAGGAAATTTTCCGCTACAATGGCAGTCACTTCCTGCCCGCTCTGGGTCACTCCTTCTTCTACTACTCCGTTATCTGCGCACATGGCAACAAGAGCTCTTTTCTCAATTTTTACATTTGGAGTTCCTGCAATTCCCGCAAGCTGAACAACAAGATCTTCCAGCTTTCCAAGAGAATGAAGAGGCTTCGCAATACTGTTCCAGTGTTCCACTGCTTCCTCCATTGCCTTTGTGTTGAGAGGGGTTATCTGTTTTTTTGCTTCCTCCAGCGTCATTTTTTCTTCCTCCGTTTTTATTTTCCTGTTGTAAATACAAAAAATTTACTGAATATGTAATTCATCACAAGTACAATGACCTGTGTCAAAAACTTTCCCATCATCTCATTCATATGAAGGATTTCCACAAGAAGCCATACGCCTCCCACTTCTACCACCATACTTACAAGGCGGGCGCTGATGAATTTACAGAAGGGACGGATATGTGCCTTTAAATTTTCACACTTATCCTGAAAAACATATTTTGAATTTACTACATAAGCAAACAAAATTGCCAGAATAATAGAGGCTATATTTGCCGGATTTAAAGGAATTCCCAGTTTTCTGAAAAGAAAAAAAGAAACAAGATTTACAAGAGTAGTGCAGCCACCGAAAAAGATGTACCGTACCACATCATTTTCATAAAGTTTTTTTATCAATGCTTTCATTTTCTGCTCCTATTTTATGTCATGATTTGTCTCATGGGAAACATCTATATCTCCTCTGACAATCTTTGATACAATATATCTAGGTCTTCGTTTTACTTCCTCATAAATCTTTCCTATATAATAACCTATAATTCCGAGACTCATCATCATAGCGCTGCCGATAAGGAGAATCACAATAATCGTCGTAGAATACCCTTCCACTGCATGTCCTGTAAAATACTGAACAAGCGAATAGATAATAAGAATCATAGAGCAGATAAAACAGATCCCCCCTGCCGCCGTCACAAACTGCAGAGGCATTGTAGTAAACGCCACGATATTCGTAAACGCATATTTAATTAAGGACCAGGCTGACCACTTCGATTCTCCTGCCTCTCTCTCCTGCACCTCAAAATTTACATATGCCGTTTTATATCCAACCCAGGAGGAGGTTGCACGGAAAAACATATTTCTCTCCGGCATGGACAAAATACTGTCTACAACTTTTCTGTCCATCATCTTAAAATCCGAGGCATTCTGCATATCCACTTTTGTCGCCTTTGACATGATTCCGTAGAAAAATCCAGCACTTTTCTCATGAAGAAAGCTTTCTTTTCCTCTGCTTGATTTTATACCTTCAATAACCTCATATCCTTCCTCCCACAGCTTATACATGGAAACAAGGGTTTCCGGCGGGTGCTGCAGATCACAGTCCATCACAGCCACAACATCTCCTCCCGCCTGGGCAAGTCCTGCAAAAAGAGCTGCTTCCTTGCCGAAATTTCTGGAAAACTGTACACCCAGAATATTTTTGTCTTCTTTTCCTGCCGCCAGAATTTCCTGCCATGTCTTATCTTTTGATCCGTCATTTACAATGACAAGCTCATAAGGAATCTCTGCCTCTGTCAGGATTTTCCGCAAAACCCGGCATGTTTTTCGAACCATCAGCTCCTCGTTATATGCCGGCAAAACAACTGACAATTTTTTCATAATTTCCTCCATACGTCAATTTTATTATAATGTATCCTTTTTGTAAGTCAATGTTTTTCGCCTGGATATTAGAATAAAAACCAAAATCCCAAGAACAGACAAAAGCTGTCCTGCTACGGAGTATGGCGTTTTGTAAGTCAGACGTATCTCGTGATCCCCTTCCGAAAGTTCCAGAGCCATATACATGGTATTTGCTTTTTTCAGCTCTGCTTCCTTTCCGTCTACATAGGCAGTAAAGCCTGTACTGTAGGGAATAGAAAGAAGCAGCACCTTGTCTTTTGAAAGAGAAACCCGCCCTCTGATTTCATCTATTCTCATTTGAATATCGGTAAAAGGTTCCTCTCCCAGCTTTTTCGTTGCCTCTTCGATTCCTTTCACCGGCTGGCACACTACCCGAAGGTCATCGTATGTATATACTCCCGTGTTTTTAAAGGTGAGGGTAACAGGAAAATTCCCCTGTACTTGATACCCGATATTACAGAGAAAATTATGTTTTCCGCTGTAAGCATTGTATTTATCAGTGAAAATTTTTATATTTTTCTTAACATCGCCGCAGTTCACCTGAATACCGGCTTCCTTGCTTTCTTTCCAGTAGCGCCAGTTTCTATCCTCATGAAGGACTTCATTTCTCTCATAAGCCGTCATTTCTTCCCACTTTTTACTACTTACAAGTTCTCTTGGAGAAAGCGCATCATAATCCAGATTCTCTGCAATAAGGTATACTTCGCTGTCATCCACTCCATCGTAATATATGGTAACTTCTGCATCTTCTTTCGTTACTTTTATTTTTCCATCTTCAACGGTACAACCCTTTCCCGGAGTAATCCGGACAGAAGCTTCTTTATCTGTAAAGGAAACCGTTGTTTTTGGAAGGCTGCTTTCCTCAAGCACAACCCCCTGGAGAAGCGCCTGCTGCTTTTCTGTTACAGACATTTTTTCGTACGCCTCTCTTGTAATCCAGGAATCATACGTATATCCGATAGGAAGAGGATTTTCCATTTCAAATGCCCGGTACGTCTTTTTTTCTTTTTCGCTCTCTCCGCTCTGCCGCTTAATTCCATAAGGCAGATATTCGTAATGAGGATCCCGGATAATAAAGTATTTTACAGATGCAAGACGATCCAGAATGGTTCTTCCGTCCAGATTTTCATAATGCTGTTCCCAGGGAGTGTTTAAATACATCTCATCGAAAAACTGACTGATATTTCCGTTTGCCAAACTGAAGTAATATGCCGTACTTTTCGTTCCCATCATCATGGACGTATTGTCTGTTGGCTGTGCTCCATACTGATCATATCTGTATGCTTCTTCTTTGTATTCTGACGCATCTTTTTCCGCCAGATCCACGCCGGATTCCAGTTTTTCAATTGCCGTTCCTCTATCCGAAAATTCAGACAGATAATCTTTTTCATAAGAATACTGATAAGAAATATTCAGCACAATGCTGACCACAAGAAGGCAGGAAAACATCAGGCATAGGTTTTTCGCCTTCACAAATATATTCCCATAGGAAACCGCAGTAAAAACAGCAAAGGCGAGCACCATCACTGCCATAATGTTACGCTCTGTCCTGGCTGCCGAAGCAAAAAGCGCTGCCCCACAGTACACAAGAAGCATAATAAAAATCTTTCTTTTTTCTTTTAAAGTCAGGGTAAAAAGCTCAGGATACGCTTTTACAAAAATATAGGCAATCATCATTCCATACGCCCATATCCACCTGTTTGATACATAAGAAAATCCGTTGAGCACATGTCCTGCAAAAGGAAGAAGAAGGAACAGATTTAACATAAGGAAGCCAAGCTTTAAATCCGTGTACTTTTTCTTTTTGGAAAAGAGAACAAACACACCAGCCATAGAAACCGCGGAATATCCGGCAACACCCCACTGAATCATATTTTCTCCAATGAGACAGCCAAGATATTTTTCATAGTAAATTCTATCATATAATAGCGGTACATAATTTTCCGCCTGAAAACGGTCAGTACCGAAAATTGTCATAATTACAGGCAGGAATATCGCAGAAGCAATCATCAGCGCCACGGCAAAATATCCCGTAAATTTCAGAAACCAGCACATTACATCCTTAACGGAACGTGTGGAAAATATTCTAAAATATCGAAATGCCGCATATAAGAACATAAAAATACACAGCATATAGAAAAAATAAAAATTCGACATCGCCCCCACTGCGGTTGCACATATAAACAAATGAGGCTTTTCTTTCTTATAAATTTTATCTATA